>NZ_VFVC01000007.1:0-153512 GCF_006441575.1 Mesorhizobium sp. B2-4-12 | reverse complement strand
CGTTCCTGCGGCGTGGCCTGCTGCCGATCGGCAATATGGTTTCCGCGCTGCCGATCATCGGCGTGGCGCCGATCATGGTCATGTGGTTCGGCTTCGATTGGCAGTCCAAGGCAGCCGTGGTCATCATCATGACCTTCTTTCCGATGCTGGTGAACACGGTCGCCGGGCTTGCCGCGTCGGGCCATATGGAGCGCGACCTGATGCGCACCTACGCGTCGGGCTACTGGCCGACGCTGATCAAGCTCAGGCTGCCGGCCGCCGCTCCCTTCATCTTCAACGCGCTGAAGATCAACTCGACGCTGGCGCTGATCGGCGCCATCGTCGCCGAGTTCTTCGGCACGCCCGTCGTCGGCATGGGCTTCCGCATCTCGACCGAGGTCGGGCGGATGAACATCGATATGGTGTGGGCTGAAATCGCAGTTGCAGCACTTGCGGGTTCGGTCTTTTATGGCGTGGTCGCCCTTGTCGAAAGGGCCGTCACGTTTTGGCATCCCTCTGTCCGTGGTGGATAGGGGCGGTGGGTTCAGGGCACCAACTTCAGAGGGTAAAAAAAATGAAAAGACTTCTTATTCCACTTCTGGCCGGCGCGCTTTCGCTGGCCGCGTTCCAGGCAATCGCCGCCGACAAGGTGACGTTGCAGTTGAAATGGGTCACGCAGGCCCAGTTCGCCGGCTATTATGTCGCCAAGGCCAAGGGCTTCTATGACGCTGAAGGCCTCGACGTCGACATCAAGCCGGGCGGCCCTGATATCGCGCCCGAACAGGTGATCGCCGGCGGCGGGGCCGATGTCATCGTCGACTGGATGGGCGGGGCGCTCGCGGCCCGCGACAAGGGCGTGATGCTGGTCAACATCGCCCAGCCGTTCAAGAAGGCGGGCATGGAACTGGTCTGCCCGAAGAACGGGCCGATCAAGACCGAGGCCGATTTCAAGGGCCACACGCTCGGCGTCTGGTTCTTCGGCAACGAATATCCGTTCTACGCCTGGATGAACAAGATCGGCCTCAAGACCGATGGCGGCCCCGACGGCGTGACCGTGCTGAAGCAGAGCTTCGACGTGCAGCCGCTGATCCAGAAGCAGGCGGACTGCATCTCGGTGATGACCTACAACGAATACGGCCAGGTGCTGGATGCCGGCTACAAGCCCGAGGACCTGATCGTCTTCAACTATTCGGCCATGGGCAACGACTTGTTGGAGGACGGGCTCTACACGCTTGAGGACAAGCTCAAGGATCCAGCCTTCGCCGACAAGATGGTGCGTTTCGTGCGCGCCTCGATGAAGGGCTGGAAATACGCGACCGAGAATACCGACGAGGCGGCCGGCATCGTCGTGGACAATGGCGGTCAAGACGAGAACCACCAGAAGTTCATGATGAAGGAAGTGGCCAAGCTGATCGACAATGCCGACGGCAAGCTGATCCCGGCGGCTTACGAGCGCACCGCCAAGGCCCTGCTCGACCAGAAGATCATCACCAAGGAACCGACCGGCGCCTACACCACCGCCATCACCGACAAGGCTGTGAAGTAAGCGTAGTCCCGCTACGATCGATCTTCAGAGCGGCGCCTCCGACCAAGGGTCAGAGGCGCCGTTCCTTTATGGTGTTCATGACAAAACTGGTCTCGATCGAGGCGACGCATTTCAGCCGCGCGATCTTTTCCTTGATGAAGCGCTCATACTGGTCGAGGCCGCCGGTCACAACCTTGAGCACATAGTCGCGTGAGCCGGTGACGAGGTGGCATTCCAGCACTTCGTCCCACCCGCGGATCGCTTCCTCGAACATGACGATCTCGTCCTCGTTCTGGCGGCCGAGCCTTATGGTGGCGATGGCGACCATGGTCCAGCCAAAGGCAGCCGGATCGACCAGCGTCGTGTAGCCCTTGATAATTCCGGCTTCCTCCAGCCGCCGCACGCGCCTGAGACAAGGCGACGGCGACAGGCCGATGCGCTCCGCCAACTCGTTGTTCGTGATACGCGCATCGGCGCGCAGTTCATGCAGGATCTTGCGGTCGAAATCATCAGCTATTTTCTGCCGCACTTTTGGTGTCTCCAGGCGATTCATTGCGATAGTGCAGCCATGGGGGTCCAAAAATAGCAAGGACTGCGTGGTGGGGATCGCATAAATTGCCGCCACACGTCTCGAAAAAACAGGGAACATCATGACCGCGCCGCGTCCTTCGAAAACCCATATCGGCAACCACAAGCTTCATCCCGAAACGCTGATGCTGAGCTATGGCTTCGATCCGCAGCTGTCGGAGGGCGCGGTCAAGCCGCCGGTGTTCCTGACGTCGACCTTCGTGTTCAAATCGGCGGAGGAGGGGCGTGATTTCTTCGACTACACGTCCGGCCGAAAGGAGCCGCCGAGCGGCACGGCGTCGGGCCTTGTCTATTCGCGCTTCAATCATCCCAACAGCGAGATCGTCGAGGACCGGCTCGCCGTCTATGAGGGGACGGATGCCTGCATCCTGTTTTCTTCCGGCATGTCGGCGATCGCGACGACGCTGCTTGCCTATGCCCGCCCCGGCGACGTGATCCTGCATTCGCAGCCGCTCTATGGCGGCACCGAGACGCTTTTGACGCGCACGCTTGCCGGCTTCGGCATCGGCGCGGTCGGCTTCGCGGATGGCGTCGACGAGGCGGCGGTGCGCGTGGCGGCCGATGCGGCGACCGCGAAGGGCCGTGTGTCGGTTATTCTGGTCGAGACGCCGTCGAACCCGACCAATAGCCTGGTCGATATCGCGCTGATGCGGAAGGTCGCCGACGAGATCGGCGCAAGGCAAGGATCGACGCCGATCATAGCCTGCGACAACACGCTGCTCGGTCCAGTCTTCCAGCGGCCTATCGAGCACGGCGCCGATGTTTCCGTCTATTTGCTGACCAAATATGTCGGCGGCCATTCCGACCTGATCGCGGGCGCCGTCATGGGCGGCAAGGCGGTCACGAAGCCGATCAAAGCTCTGCGTGGCGCGATCGGCACGCAGCTTGATCCACATTCCTGCTGGATGCTCGGCCGCTCGCTGGAGACGCTGTCGATCCGCATGGAACGGGCGAACGACAATGCCCGCCTGATTGCCGGATTCCTGCAAGAGCATCCCAAGGTGGAGAAGGTGCATTATCTGCCGTTCCTCGGCGAGGACACGCCTGCCGCCCGCGTCTATCGGGCGCAATGCAGCGGCGCCGGTTCGACCTTCTCCTTCGACATCAGGGGCGGACAGAAGGCGGCCTTCGCCTTTCTCAACGGGCTGCAGATCTTCAAGCTGGCGGTAAGCCTCGGCGGCACGGAATCGCTGGCCAGCCATCCAGCCGCCATGACCCATTCGGGCATTCCCTTCGACGTGCGCCAGCGCATCGGCGTTCTGGAGACCACGGTCAGGCTGTCGATCGGCGTCGAGCACCCGGATGACCTGATCGCCGACCTTGCGCAGGCTCTGGCCGCCGTCTGAGCGTTGTCCTTCCGCGCGTCTTGAAAGGGCGGGTGACCGCCCCTTTTTGATCAGACATCAAAAAAATGTGCCCCGAGGGATACTTTGGGCCACCCGACCGTTGTGCTGGTGCATCCACGCGTGGAGAGCCGCGAGGATGAACATCCAACGGAGGTCCTAGGAAAATGCGCAGACAATCCTTCATGCCGGTGCTTTCCGCGCTGGCCATTTCGACCGCCTTTCTATTCGCATCGCCGGCCATGGCCGAAATGGTGAAGTACAAGGCAACGCTCGATGGCGGCCAGCAGAGCCCTCCCGTCACCACCAAGGGCAAGGGGACTGCCACCTTGACCTTCGACACCACCAAGAAGAAGCTAAGCTGGAACGTCAAATATTCCGGTCTCAGCGGACCGGCGACGGCCGCGCACATTCACGGCCCCGCGGGGATGGGCGAGAATGCCGCGCCGGTAATCCCGTTCAAGGGCAAGCTCAAGAGCCCGATCAAGGGATCGGCGACGCTCACAGATGCGCAAGCGGCTGACCTTGAGGCCGGCAAATACTACGTTAACGTCCACACCGCCGCCAACAAGGACGGCGAGATCCGCGGTCAGATCGAGAAGGCGATGTAGCGCGGTCGGAAGGGGCGGCGCACCGCCCCTTTCGCCAAACGAGTCCTTAGCTCAGCACGGCCGGCGAAAGGCAGCAGGCTGCCTTCGCTTCAGCTCTTGTCGCGGATCTGGGTCATCGTCCGGGTCGGTGTGATCGCCTCCGGATCGAGCCGGATTTCGACGACCGACGGCTTGCCGCTGGCGCGCGCACGCTCGAAGGCGGCTGCGAAATCGGACGTCTTCTCCACCGTCTCCCCATGGCCGCCATAGGCTCGGGCCAGCGACGCGAAGTCGGGGTTCTTGAGGTCGGTCGCAACCACGCGGCCAGGATATTCGCGCTCCTGATGCATGCGAATGGTGCCGTAAATGCCATTGTTGACGACCACGACGATAATCGGCAGGTCGTACTGCACGGCGGTGGCGAATTCCTGCCCGTTCATCAGGAAGCAGCCATCGCCGGCAAACGCGACCACGGTGCGTTCCGGAAACAGCTCCTTGGCGGCGACCGCGGCAGGCGTGCCATAGCCCATCGAGCCGGATGTCGGCGCCGCCTGCGTGGCGAAGCGGCGGAAGCGGTGGAAGCGATGCACCCAGGTGGCATAGTTGCCGGCGCCGTTGGTGAGGATAGCGTCGTCCGGCAGCATTTTTTCGAGATAATTCATGATCGGCCCCATCTGAACCGGGCCGGGACCGCTTTCCGGCGGTGTCGACCAGTCGAGATAGGCGGCGTGCAGTCTTGGCGTCTCGGCCGCCCATGCCGGGTCGGAGGCCGGCTTGCGGCTGGCGAAGGCTTCGACAAAGGCGGATGGCGAGGCGTTGATGGCCAGCGTCGGCCGGTAGACGCGGCCAAGTTCGCCGGCGTCCGCATGGACATGCACCAGCGTCTGGTCCGGGTAGGGGCTCTTCAGCAATGTGTAGTCGGATGAGGGCATCTCGCCCATACGACCGCCGATCAGCAGCACAAGATCGGCCTGCTTGATGGCGGTGGCAAGCTTCGGGTTGATACCGATGCCGACATCGCCGGCATAGTTCGGATGCAGATGGTCGAACAGCATCTGGCGGCGGAAGGAACAGCCGACCGGCAGCGACCACGCCTCGGCGATGGCGCGCATCCGTGCCACGGCCTCCGTGTCCCAGCGCGTGCCGCCAAGGATAACGAAGGGCCTGATGGACTTGGCCAACAGCGTTTCCAGCGCATCAAGTTCTGCTTCGCCCGGACGGGTGTCGACCGGCGTGTGCGGCAAGACGGCAGGCGCCTCGACGACGCTGGTCAGCATGTCTTCCGGCAGCGAGATCACCACCGGGCCGGGACGGCCCGATGTCGCCACCGCGAAGGCGCGGGTGACGAACTCCGGGATGCGTGACGCGTCGTCGATCTCGACCACCCATTTCGCGATGTCGCCGAAGAACCTCTTGTAATCGACTTCCTGGAACGCCTCGCGCTCCTTGGCGTGGCTGGCGACCTGGCCGATGAACAGGATGAGCGGTATGGAATCCTGCATGGCGATGTGGATGCCGGCCGACGCATTGGTGGCGCCGGGGCCGCGGGTGACGAAGCAGACGCCGGGCTTGCCGGTCAGGCGCCCGTGGCAGTCGGCCATCATCGCCGCGCCGCCTTCCTGGCGGCAGACGATGGTGCGGATCGTGGAATCATGCAGCGCGTCGAGAACCGCGAGGTAGGATTCGCCAGGCACGCAATAGATGCGGTCGGTGCCGTTGGCTTCGAGCGCGTCGACGATCAGTTGTCCGCCGGTCTTCATTTTCCAGACCTCTCCAGTTCGGCAAGGATTTCTTTTGTGTGTTCGCCCAGGCGCGGCGAGGGGCGCTCATAGACCAGCGGCGTGCCGGACATCACCATCGGGGCGCGTACCGAGGGCAGCAGGTTGCCATGGCCGTCGTCGAGGTCGAGCCGCATGCCGCGCGCGATCGTCTGCGGGTCGGCGAACATCTGGCCGATCGTGTTGATCGGGCTCGCCGGCACGCTTGCCGCTTCGAGCTTTGCCAGCAGCGGATCGCGGTCGAGAGACTTCAGCGCCTCGACGATGCGCTCGCGCAGCTTCACGCGGTTGGCGACGCGGGCGGGGTTGGTGGCGAAGTCGGGATTGGCAGGCAAATCGTCCAGTCCGACGGCGGCGCAGAATTTGGCGAACTGGCCGTCATTGCCGACGGCAAGGATGATGTGGCCGTCCCTGACCGGAAGCACTTCGTAAGGGGCGATGTTCATATGCGCATTGCCCATCTGCACCGGCGACTTGCCGGAGACGAGATAGTTGAGGTTCTGGTTGCCGAGCGCCGAGATCTGAGTGTCGAAGAGCGCCATGTCGATGTGCTGGCCCTCGCCGGTCTGCTCGGCATGGCGCAGGGCTGCCTGGATGGCGACGACCGAATAAAGACCGGTGAAGAGATCCGATATGGCGACGCCGGCCTTTTGCGGCTCGCGGCCGGCCTCGCCGGTGATCGACATCATGCCGGCCATGGCCTGGATGATAAAATCGTAGCCGGCGCGGGGCGCATAGGGTCCATCCTGGCCGAAGCCGGTGATGGAGCAGTAGACCAGGCGCGGGTTGATCTTGCGCAGGCTGTCATAATCAAGCCCGTACTTCTTCAAGCCGCCGAGCTTGAAGTTTTCGATCAGCACATCCGACGTCGCGACCAGCCGGCGCACGGTCTCGGCGCCGCCGGGCGTCGAGAAGTCGATGGCGATGGAGCGCTTGCCGCGATTGCAGGAATGATAATACGCGGCCGACAGATTCTCGCCCTCATGGCTCATGACAAAGGGCGGGCCCCATTTGCGGGTGTCGTCGCCGCCATTGGGGCTTTCGACCTTGATGACATCAGCGCCGAGATCGGCAAGCAATTGCCCGGCCCAGGGCCCGGCGAGGATGCGGGCGAGTTCGACGACGCGGACGCCTTTCAGCGGGGGCTCAGCCATAAATCACCGTGGTTGCCGCAATCACCGTGATTGCTGCGAAAGCAGAGCCTCTATCAAGCCCGGCGGTGGCTGTCACGGCCCTTGCAATGGGCCAACGAACTGGCTCGGTCACGCTTTCAGGACGCTATCCGCCCAGGCCGTGAAATCGTCCATGACGATGTCGCGGTTCACCTCGTTCAGGCTTTCGTGGCGAGTGTCGGCGTAAACCTTTGATACGAGATTCGAAAAACCCATCCTGCGCATACGGTTGGCGAGATGGGTGATGCCCTTGCCATAGTCCGAGGCCGGGTCTTTCTCACCGCCGACGATGGCGACGGGAAGGTCGCGCCGGACACCGACGAAGCCGGCGTCCTTGCCACCATTGAGCGCCATCGAGACCACGTCGCGCCACATCGAGATAGAAGCATCCCAGCCGCACAGTGGATCGGCGACGTATTTCGCCACCTCCGCCCCGTCGCGCGACAGCCAGTCGAACAGCGAGCGGTGATTGGGCACCGCCTTGCCCCAGGCCTGGAAAGTGAGTTTCGGCAGCAGGCGCGACGGAACGTCCGAGCCCAGCCGCATCCGCTCCCAGGCAAGGATGCCGAGCGCCAGCTGTCCAAGCAGGCCTTGCGAAAAATTGCCGTTCCAGATCGCGGCGGCATGGATGCGGGATGAGTGGCCCAAAAGGAAATTCAGCGCCACGGATGCGCCCATCGAGTGGCCGAAGAGGATGACGGGCAGGCCTGGGCATTCGCCGGCGATCAGATCGTGGACGGCATCGACATCGGCGATCACCTTGGCCGGTCCATCCCTGTCGGCGAACTTGCCGAGCGGCGCGTCCGGCGCCTTGGTACGGCCGTGGCCGCGATGATCATGGGCATAGACGTGGAATCCGCGCGAGCCAAGGAAATCGGCAAAGCGAGCATAGCGCGCGGCATGCTCGGCCAGTCCATGATTGATCTGGACGACCGCGCGCGGCCGGCTATCGGCCTGCCTGACGAAGAGATTGAGCTCGGCGCCGGTCGGCGAGCGGACCAGGCGTTGCTGGTTGAATGGCATGCAGGCTGGTTTCCACCCCCCGGTTCGCCTCATGGCGTCTGACCTCTGTGCGCCTGCCGCCGGTTTTGCGTCAATCCACACCAACCACTTTTTGCCCAACGATGTTTCTTGCGTTTGGCCAGCAAAATATCGCAATTCTGACATGGAGACAGCGGCAGTCTGTCACCCATTTGCTTCAGCGGGGATTCTTATGCGCATTGGTGTTGTTTTCGGATTGGCCTTGTTGGCGGCATCGCTGGCCAGTGCAGCGCGTGCCGACGTCAAGCTGAGCGGCACCTTCGTTGCCGACGCCGCCTGTCCGGCGACGCAGGCCATCAAGAACGGCAAAAACCCCGGCAATGTCTCGACCGATGCCGGACAAGGCTATCAACTGCTTGCCGGCAACAAGGACGCGCCGACCCACTATCTGATCCAGGTGCCCGGCGCCGATCCGGAGCGTCGCTGGGTGAAGGTCAGTTGTGGCCATCTCTCGGGCAGCAGCGCCGCGACGGTGCCGGCGGCTCCGGGCGGACAGGGCAAGCCGGCGACTTCGGGAAAACCCGAATATGTCTTCGCGCTGAGCTGGCAGCCGGCCTTTTGCGAGACCAAGTCGAACAAGACCGAATGCAGGGCGCAGAATCCGAGCGAATTCGACGCCACCAATTTCACCCTGCACGGCCTGTGGCCACAGCCGAACGGCAATTTCTACTGCCAGGTTTCGGCCGGCGACAAGGCCAACGACAATCCTGCGCACTGGCAGGACCTGCCGCCGGTCAACCTTGACGCCGGCACCCGCGCGGAGCTCGACAAGGTGATGCCGGGCACCGCCTCGAAGCTCGAGCGGCATGAATGGATCAAACACGGCACCTGCTACGGCAAGAGCCAGCAGGAGTATTTTTCCGAGGCACTCAGCCTGATGCGTGAAGTGAACAGCTCGCCTGTGCGCGATCTCTTTACCAAGAACATCGGCGGCAAGCTGACGGCCGACCAGATCCGCAGTGCCTTTGACCAGGCCTTCGGCTCGGGGGCAGGGGATCGGGTGCGCGTTTCCTGCGTCATCGATCCGTCGAGCGGCCGGCGGCTGATCGGCGAACTGACGCTCGGCCTCGCCGGCCCGATCGGTCCCTCCAGTTCGCTGAAGGACCTGCTGCTGGCATCGGTGCCCACCAACAAGGCCGGCTGCCCGGTGGGTACGGTCGATCCGATCGGCTTCCAGTAAGCGCTGGACCGTCGCTTCCGGCAAGCCGGCGTGCCAGTCGCGGACAGACGCGGAAGGCTTAACCGGACCTTTCAGCAGGGGCGTGTCCGGTAGAAGACGTCGCCTCTAGGCGGGCACTTCCCCGGCCCGCAAAAGCGATTGCCGTTCGCCGCCGCATCGCCTACATAGCGGCCAACCTCCATTCAGATCGACAATTCAGTCAGTTTCAGGGAAAGCGCGCGTGGCACGCCAGTTCATCTATCACATGTCCGGCCTGTCGAAGGCCTATGGCACCAAAAAGGTGCTCGATAACGTTTATCTGTCCTTCTATCCGGACGCCAAGATCGGCATTCTCGGGCCGAACGGCTCGGGTAAGTCGACCATCCTGCGCATCATGGCCGGGCTCGACAAGGAGTTCCAGGGCGAGGCGTGGCTGGCCGAGGGCGCGACCGTGGGCTACCTGGCGCAGGAACCGCAGCTCGACAACAGCAAGACCGTGATGGAAAACGTCATGGACGGCGTCGCCAGGAAGACCGCCATCATCGAGCGCTACAACGAGCTAATGATGAACTATTCCGACGAGACGGCGGACGAGTCGGCAAAGCTCCAGGACGAGATGGACCGGCTGAACCTGTGGGATCTCGAGCAGCAGGTCGAGATGGCGATGGACGCGCTGCAGTGCCCGCCGGGCGATTCCGAGGTGACCAACCTGTCGGGAGGCGAGCGTCGCCGCGTGGCGCTCTGCCGGCTGCTGCTGCAGCAGCCCGATCTGCTGCTGCTCGACGAACCGACCAACCATCTTGACGCCGAGACCACGGCGTGGCTGGAAAAGCACCTGCGCGACTACCCGGGCTCGGTGCTGATCATCACCCACGATCGCTACTTCCTCGACAATGTCACCGGCTGGATCCTCGAACTCGATCGTGGCCGCGGCATTCCGTACGAGGGCAACTACACCAGATATCTCGACGCCAAGGCCAAGCGGCTGATCCAGGAGGGCCGCGAGGACGACGCCCGTCAGAAGTCGATCTGGCGCGAACGCGAATGGATCCAGTCCTCGCCAAAGGCACGCCAGAAAAAGTCGAAGGCGCGTATCAAGGCCTATGAAGAACTGGTCGAGCAGTCGCAGAACCGCAAGCCGACCGACACGCAGATCGTCATCCCGTCGAGCGAGCGCCTAGGCAATGTCGTCATCGAGGTCGAGAACCTCAGCAAGGGCTTCGGCGACGAGCTTCTGATCGAGAACCTGTCGTTCAGGCTGCCGCCGGGCGGCATCGTCGGCGTCATCGGCCCGAACGGCGCTGGCAAGACGACGCTGTTCAAGACGTTCACCGGCCAGGAGAAGCCGGACGCGGGCTCGGTCCGCATCGGCGAGACGGTCAAGCTCGGCTATGTCGACCAGAGCCGCGACGCGCTCGATCCGAACAAGACGGTGTGGGAAGAAATCTCCGGCGGCGCCGAAGTCATCAAGCTCGGCAAGCACGAGGTCAACAGCCGCGCCTACTGCTCGTCCTTCAACTTCCGCGGCGGCGACCAGCAGCAGAAGGTCGGCAATCTCTCGGGCGGCCAGCGCAACCGCGTGCACCTGGCAAAGATGCTCAAGACCGGCGGCAATGTGCTGCTGCTCGACGAACCGACCAACGATCTCGACACCGAAACGCTGAGCGCGCTGGAAGACGCGCTGGAAGCCTATGCCGGCTGCGCGGTCATCATCAGCCACGATCGCATGTTCCTCGACCGCATGGCCACCCATATGCTCGCCTTCGAGGGCGACGCGCATGTCGAATGGTTCGAAGGCAACTTCGAGGAATATGAAAAGGACAAGCTGCGCCGCCTCGGCGCCGAAGCGGCAGCCCCGCACCGCATGACGCACAAGCGGCTGACGCGGTAAGGGGGCACTGGGCGGCGAATTCTCAAGGCGATATGAGGAGCTCAGATGGCCGACTGGTCCGCCGCCCAATATCTGAAATTCGAGGACGAACGCACCCGGCCGGCGCGTGATCTCGCGGCCCAGGTGCCGGTCGATTTTCCGCGCCGCGTCGTCGACATCGGCTGCGGGCCGGGCAATTCGACCGAGCTCCTGGTCCAGCGCTGGCCGGATGCCGAGGTCAGCGGCTTCGATACCTCCCCCGACATGATCGAAAAGGCGAGGGCGCGCCTGCCCGGCGTCAGTTTCGATCTGGCGGACGCCTCCACATGGCAACCGGCCGAGCCGGTCAACGTCATTTTCGCCAATGCGGTGTTCCAGTGGTTGCCGGATCATCCGGCGGTGTTCCAGCGGCTGATGGGTTTTCTGGCGCCGGGGGGCGCGCTTGCCGTCCAAATGCCGGACAATATGGGCGAGGACTCTCACCGCCTGATGCGCGAGACCGCCGCCGAAATGCCGTTTGCCGCCAAGATGAAGGGGGCGGCGCGCGCGCCGCTGCCTCCGGTGTCGTTCTATTACGACCTGTTGTCACCGCTCAGCGACAGGGTCGACATCTGGCATACCATCTACAACCATCCGCTGGCCGATGCCGAGGCGATCGTCGACTGGGTGAAGGCAACCGGGCTGAAGCCGTTCCTCGATCCGCTTGACGGGCACGAGCGCAAACTGTTCCTCGACAGCTACACGGCCAGGATCGCCAAGGCCTATCCCGAAACCGCGAACGGCAAGGTGCTGCTGCGTTTCTCCCGCATCTTCATTGTCGCCAAGCGGGCCGGATAGGGTATGTCGAGTTTCGGGTGACGCTCGCCTGCAAACGGCGGTCTTCTGCGCTTCCGCTGCTCAGATACGAGAACTACGCGCCGCTCCTGTTTTCAAGCGTCCGCCTGGTGAAGTCAGGTTTACGTGGGCGTAAATCTTTGGTTTAAGCCGGCGTAAACCGACGAAGTGAGAAAAGTGTTGCGCCGAAGCGTTTCGGCGCTCACATGAAGCCGCAACGCCTGCGGATGGGACGGACTGAAATATGCATCGCGTCATCATCAGCGGCATCGGCGCTGAAATTCCTCAACCTGTCATCACCAATGAAGAGCTGGTCGAAAGCTTCAACAGCTGGGTCGACACCGAGAATGAGCGGCGCCAGGCCACGGGCGGTACGCTGCTGCAGAAGTCGGACGCAGACTTCATCGTCCATGCTTCCGGCGTGCGCAGCCGCCATGTGATCGAACGCGAAGGCATTCTCGACCCAACCCGCATGGCACCGCGCATTCCGGCGCGGCCGGATGACGTCCTGTCGCTACAGGCCGAGTTCGGCATCGCTTCGGCCAGGAAGGCGATCGCCCATGCAGGCATCGACCCATCGGAGATAGATCTGGTGATCTGCTCGTCCTCGCATCAGCAAAGGCCATATCCAGCCATCGCCATTGAAATGCAGGAGGCGTTGGGCACCAAAGGGGCCGGCTTCGACATGGGGCTTGGCTGTTCGTCGGCGGCGGCGGCATTGCACATGGCGGTCAATCTGGTGCGCTCGGGCGCGCACAAGCGTATTCTGGTCACCACGCCCGAAATCATTACCGGCCATCTCAATTTCCGCGACCGGCAGACGCATTTCATCTTCGGCGACGCTTCGGTGTCGATGGTGGTGGAGGGGCTCGCTTTGGGCGAAAAGCGGCCGGAACGTTTCGAGGTGCTCGACACCCGCATCTGGACGCAGATGTCGAACAACATCCGCACCAATCTGGGCTACCACACACGCACCGCCCAGGACGATCCCTATATGATCGACCTGGAGGGCAATCTGATCAAGCAGGTCGGCAACAAGGTGTTCAAGGAAGTCACTGTCGCCGGGCACAAATTCATCGTCGAATTCCTGGCCGAACATGGACTGACGCCGCAGGCCGTCCGCCGCTTCTGGCTGCACCAGGCCAATGCGCGCATGAACGCGATGATCCTGAAGCTGGCGTTCGGCCACGAAGTCGGCCACGACCGCGCGCCGATGGTGCTGGAGCGACTCGGCAACACGGCGGGCGCCGGCGCCATCGTCGCGCTGTCGGAAAACCATGCCGACATGAAGCCCGGCGATTTCGGCCTGATCTGCGCTTTTGGCGCGGGGTATTCGATAGGCGGCGCGTTGCTGAGGATGCTCTGACTTGCGGGGTGCTCCGGCCGCGCGTCAGGCGGGAGCGAACGGCACCAGCATCGGCACCCGCCTGGCATAGTCGTCATAGGCGGTTCCGAGTTCGCCGCGCAGGAAACGCTCCTCGAGCTTTGCCTTCATGACGATGCCGATGATGAGCAGGAGCGCGCCGGCAATGCCCCAGACAGTTCCTTTTGCCGCCATGGTGGCAAGGATCGCCAGAAGCAATCCTGTGTAGATCGGATGGCGAACGAGGCCGTAGGGGCCGCTGTCGACGACACGGTGCCCTGCCTTGGCGGTGACATTGCCCGACCAGAGACGGCCAAGATGCAGCCTTGCCCACCACGAGAAGCCGAAGCCGACAGCGATCAGCACAACGCATATCCAGGCCACGGCAAGGTCGGGAACCCACAGCCGCAGGCGCCCGTAATAATTGTGTGCCGGGAGCAGGAACAGGACCGCGCCAAACACCATCACCATCCGGTAGCGCATCTCCGACCCAAGGTCGGCACGTTTGGCGACGGGATCCGCCCAGAAGGCGGCAGCCGCCCACGACACCACCCAGATCAGCCAAAGCAGCACGATTACCGTTCCGGGACGCATGATAACCTCCGCGGACCTGTCCGCGCGTCACCATGGGGCCGGCACGGCATGGCGGCAATCCCGCCTGCGATCGACGGCAGGTAAGAAACTCGTGATCGCAATCGCATCGGTGACGTTGATCCGACGATCAGCACTTTCGACTGGACGCATGGAAGGGTGTCCGGATAATTCCCGGATGACGAAAGGACGGAACACCATGCTGGATCTTTTCCCCGAGGCCGAGAAGCCGGTCGAAATCATCCCGGCGAAGAAGCTTTCTGCTCGCGCGGCGGCGCTCTATGTCGCGCCGGCGGATCATTTCCAGACACGTCCGGCGGAGGAATTGCGGTTGGGCTTCGACGGCATTTCAGGCGATTTCCATGCTGGAGCGACGCGGCGCTCGGGCGGGCGCGAACCCTGGTATCCGCGCGGCACCGAAATGCGCAACGAACGGCAACTGTCGATCGTCGCCGTGGATGAACTGGCCATCGTCGCCGAACGGATGGGGCTGGCCGAAATCAAGCCGGAGTGGATCGGCGCCAATCTGGTGATCGAAGGCGTGCCGCATCTGTCGATGCTGCCGGCCGGCACGCTGCTGTTCTTCAAGGGTGGCGTGACCCTGAAGGTCGATGCCCAGAACGGACCGTGCCGCATCGCCGGGCGATCGATCGCTGAAAACGTCGGGATGGCTGACGTTGAAGCCGGCGCGCTGTTGTTCCCGAAAGCGGCCAAACGGCTGCGCGGCGTGGTCGCCTGGGTTGAGAAACCGGGAACGATCAGAGCCGGTGAGGAGATTTCTGTGCGGGTGCCCGAGCAGTGGATTTATCGCGCGTAGCGCCCGCGTTTCCTGTCGGCCGAGGGTAGGGCTATGCCACCCATGGGCGGCATAGCAAGACCCCCGGGCCTTAGCTCTTGCGGTTCTTGTTGGCGCCTTGCGCCATGACGGAGACGTGGTCCCACTTCTCCCAGGTGGCGATGCGGTTGGCGTATTCCTGGCGGATCATCGGCAGGCCGCCGTCGCCGAAGAACACACGCAGTGGCGGTTCGGCGGCATCGACAATCGCCAGCATCGCCGGCCCGGTGGCCTCGGGATCGCCGGCGACGGCGCGGCTGCGGCGCTCCGCCATGGCGGCGCGAGCAGGCGCATAGGCCTCGATCGCTTTGGAGACCTTGGCCGACGGGCCGGCCCAGTCGGTGGAGAAGCCGCCCGGTTCGACCAGCGTCACGTGGATGCCAAATTCCGCGACCTCGAGGCTCAGCGACTGGCTGAAGGCTTCCAACGCCCATTTCGAGGCATGGTAGAGGCCGAGCGAGGCAAAGGCATTGACGCCGCCGATGGACGAGATCTGGATGATGTGGCCGGACCGCTGCGCCCGCATGATCGGCAGCGCGGCCTGGGTGACCCAGAGCGCGCCGAACACATTGGTTTCGATCTGGTCGCGGGCTTCCTGTTCGCTCACTTCCTCGATGGCGCCAAAATGACCGTAGCCGGCATTGTTGATGACGACGTCGAGCCGGCCAAAGCGCTTGTGCGCGTCGGCGATTGCCGCATCGACGGCTTTCTTGTCGGTGACGTCGAGCTTTATCGCGGCAATGTTGTCGCCATATTTTGCGACGAGATCGGCGAGCGTGGCGACGTCACGGGCGGTTGCGGCGACGCGGTCGCCACGCGCCAACGCGGCTTCGGCCCAGACGCGCCCAAAGCCCTTCGACGATCCGGTGATGAACCAAACCTTGTTTGTCATGATGTGGAATCCTTGCCCGTGCGGGCGTGATTTTTGGTGAAAGCGGAGGCTTCTCCGCTTTCGGGCATATACGGCCTATTCCGCGATTTTCCAGAGGCGAGGCGAAATCTTTTTGACCAGGCTTCCCGGTTGATCAGGGATAGCGCACCGGGCTCGACCATGCTGGATCGTCGTGCTTTCGCCAATAGAGCGTCATCAGCCGATTGGTGACCGGCCCGACCTTGCCGCCGGCGACCGCCGCGCCGTCGATCTCCGTCACCGGCATGATGCCGCCGGCGGTCGAGGTGATGAAGACCTCGTCGGCCGCCTTGAGCGCGGCGACGCCGACATCGGTGGCCTCTGCGATGAGCCCTTCCTCGCCGCAGAGATCAAAGACGGTGCGGCGGGTGATGCCGGGCAGCACGCCGACGGCCGGCGTCGACAGTTTGCCGTCCTTGACGCAGAACACGTTGAAGCCCGGGCCTTCGGCGATATTGCCGTTGAAGTCGAGAATGAGAGCGGTCTCGGCGCCACGGTCATAGGCGTCGTAGAGGCCGCGCACCAGATCGAGCCAGTGATAATTCTTGATCGCCGGGTCGATCGAGGCCGGCGGGATGCGCACCTTGTCGCTGATGGCCGCGCGCAGGCCGCGCTGCAACTGCTCGGCATTTGCGACCGAGCCGAACGGCACGGCGAAGGCCATGAAGCGGTTGACCGCCTGGCGCGGGTCGCGGCTGAAGGTCGGCGAGGCGCCACGCGTGCACAGCATTTCGACATAGGCGGCGCGATGACCAGACAGCGCGACGCAATCGTGCAGGATTTCGCTCACGCCATCGCGATCGAACGGGATGGTCATGCGCAGTTTTTCCAGCCCTGCGAAGAAGCGGTCGAGATGTTGATCGAGACGGAAGAAACTGCCGTTCCAGACATGCACCGTGTCGTAGGTGGCGTCGGAATGCAGAAACCCCCAGTCCAGCACCGACACCTTGGCTTGCGACATCGGCAGGTACTGGCGATCGAGGAAGGCGACGCCATTGGGATAGGCATGCGGGTCGATATGCCGATCGGAGACAGCGGGCAGTTCCCGTATATCCCGCATCTTCGTTGTCTGGCTCATCACGGCCTCCTCTCGCACAAGGCGGACCACCAGCCTAGCGGCTCCAGTTGGAAGGCATAGGGCCAGCCATCCGGCGCTGTTCGTCCTCTATCAGGATCAGGATTTACAGGGGAAACCTGTCCTGGGCCTGGGTCGGCCAGGCGGACGGCCAGCCTTACAATGCAATCGTCGTGCCGACGCGGCAACAGGGGACCAAGCCCTACTCATCCTCCTCGTCGGCGTCGAGCAAGCGGGTCGCGCGCCAGCGCGTAAGCATGATGTTGGTCTGCTCGATGACGAAGAAACGGGCTGAGTCGCGGTCGTAGCCCTCCGTCAGCAGCTTTTCGTAGTCGGTATGGCTGTGGCGGATATGGGCAATGGTCGCCAGCCAGACGGCGATCGTCGGCGGCAAGGTCTTCATGTGCACCGAGCCGGCGTCGGCGCGGATCTTCTCCATGTCGGCATAAGGCGCCAGCGGCAGGAGCGCGGTCAGCGCCTTGGCGATGGCGCGGCGGCGGCCGGTCGGCGTTGTCATCTTTCATCACGTCCTTCGATCGTCGCCTCTGCCATGGCATCGGTCGAGGCGAAGTAAGGCTTGATGTCGATGACCGGCGTGCCGTCGAGCACGTCGATGGCGTCGAGGTCGACGCGCCCGGTGCCGATGTCCAGCCCGACGAGCCTGGCCACATGCAGGCCGATCGGGTTCGGCCGGGCAGGGGATCGCAGGCCGAATACGCCTTTCGCATCAGACGCATGGCGGGGTTTCTGCACGATCAGATTCCGCGGCGCGTGATGCAGCCAGGACAAGACAATGACATGGCTGGCTCGTTCCAGTCCGCGCAGGCCATCGCGGTAGGCCGCATCGATGGTCAGCACCGCGGGTTGTCCGGTCTCGCGCGCCGCGCGCATGTTTTTCGGGCAGCTTTCCCGTGTCGTCCATGGCGAGGCGATGCGGCCAATGAAAACGACGCCGCCATCCGCGGGCATCGTTGCCGGATCCTGCTCCAGCCTGATCTCGCCTTCGCGCGACTCGAACATCTCACGCGGCCCGGTCATTCTGTCGATCTCTGTGTTGGTGCAAGTCATGATCCAAGGACCGCAACACATTTTTGGACGACATGCACCCGGAAATCACGCATGCGGCATTTTCTTGTCCGGAAGCGACATAGCTCTTGCAAGGCCTCAAAAATCGACATAAACATATGTTTATATCTTTTTCAAAGAGAATACACTGATGCATGTCTCGCTCGATACGATGGTGGATACGTTGAAAGCGGCGGCCGAATCGAGCCGCCTGCGCATACTGGCGCTGCTGTCGCGCGGCGACCTCACCGTTTCCGATCTTACCGAAATTCTCGGCCAGTCGCAGCCGCGTGTCTCGCGGCACCTGAAATTGTTGCTGGAAGCCGGGTTGATCGGTCGCTACCAGGAGGGATCGTGGGCCTTCTTCCGCCTGTCGGATATCGATTCGGCGCGTGATTTCGTGCTGAGCCTGGTTTCCAGCATTCGCGGCGCCGACCCGCAGGTCGAACGCGATCTCGAGCGCCTGGCCTCGGTCAAGCGCAAGCGGCAGGACCGGGCGGCGGAGTATTTTTCGGTGAATGCCGCGAGTTGGGACCATATCCGCTCGCTGCATGTGCCGGACCGTGCCGTCGAGGCCGCGATGCTGAAACTGGTCGGCAAGCGGCCGTTCCAGTCGATGCTGGACCTGGGCACCGGTACAGGCCGGCTGCTCGAAATTTTCTCGCCGCTCTACCGGCGCGGTGTCGGCATCGACATGTCGCGCGAGATGCTGACCGTGGCGCGTGCCAATCTCGACAAGGCCGGCGTTTCGAATGCGCAGGTGCGGCAGGGCGATATCTTCTCGCCGCCGGTCGAGCGCGATGCCTTCGATCTCGTCACCATTCACCAGGTGCTGCACTATCTCGACGATCCGGCCCGCGCCATCCGTGAGGCGGCGCGGCTTCTGCGCCCGGCCGGCCGGCTGGTCATCGTCGACTTCGCGCCGCACACGCTGGAATTCCTGCGTGATGAGCACGCGCATATGCGCCTTGGCTTTTCCGACCGGCAGATCGGCGAGTGGTTCGCCGAGGCCGGCCTGGATCTCGAGGATGCCCAGGAGTTCGAACCGCGCGGCGGCAACGAAGCCAGGCTCACCGTCAAGCTCTGGCTTGGCCGCGACCGGCGCCTGCTGATCGCCGATCCCGCCAACGCCAGCCAGCAGACCAGAGTGAGCTCGATAGGGGAAATCGCGTGATGAACCAGTTCCGTTTTTCCCGCCGGCCCGACATTGGCGACAAGGTCCGGGTTTCGTTCGAATTCTTCCCGCCGAAAACCGACGAGATGGAGGCGAGGCTCTGGGACACGGTGACAAGGCTGGAGCCGCTGAAGCCGAAATTCGTCTCGGTGACCTATGGCGCCGGCGGCTCGACGCGCGAGCGGACGGCGCGCACGATCGACCGCATCCTGAAGGAGACCAGCTTGACGCCGGCGGCGCACATGACCTGCGTCGACGCCGCCCGCCATCAGGTCGACGGGGTGATCCAGGAATTCGCCGATATGGGCGTGAAACGCTTCGTCGCCTTGCGCGGCGATCCGGCCGCCGGCGTCGGCACGGCCTACCGTCCGCATCCGGACGGCTACGCCAATGGCGCCGAACTGGTGGGGGCGCTCAGGGGTGCCGGGGATTTCGACATCTCGGTTTCGGCCTATCCCGAGAAGCACCCCGAAAGCCCCGATTTCGCCACCGACATCGACATGCTGAAGCGCAAGGCCGACAATGGCGCGACGCGGGCGATCACCCAGTTCTTCTTCGACAACGATCTCTACGAGCGTTATGTCGAGCGCGCGCGCCGCGCCGGCATCTACATCCCGATCGTGCCTGGAATCCTGCCGGTGCACAATTTCACCCAGGTCGCCAATTTCTCTGCGCGTTGCGGCGCGCTGGTGCCGGCATGGCTGGCCGAGCGCTTCGACGGCCTGCAGAACGACCCGCAGACGCATGCGCTGGTGGCATCGGCGGTGACGGCCGAACAGGTGCTGGATCTGGTCGAGCGCGGGGTGGGCGACTTCCATTTCTACACGATGAACCGTGCCGACCTTGTCTTTGCCATCTGCCACATGATCGGCATCCGCTCGCACGAGGCGGAGGTGGCTGGCTCGGCCGCGGCATGAGGCACTGCTGAACAGCAAAAGGCCGGGTAAAAACCCGGCCTTTTGAATTGTTTGAACTATCTGGTGCTGGTCTTCCCCGGCTTGGCGGGTTCAGGGAAGGACGCCCATAATGAGGGCGCCGATGAAAGCAAACGCAGCACAAATCATCAATGCGTTGATTGGCCTCGTAAGTCCCATGACATAGCCTCCTCTTAAAGAGCTATGCCCGGAGTCTAGGTTCATTTGTGCCACAGGCAAGCGGAAAATGTGCTGCATTGCGACATGAATGCAAAGTTTGCGACTCGTTTTTTGCCGTTAGATGTTGAAACCTCTAGGCAAAAACCCGCTAGAGACCTGTGAATAAATTATGGCGGCGGCGTGTCGCCATTGTGTTGTGGCAGCGCTACCGTGTTCCAAACACCCGCCCGTCGATGGTGATCAGGCCGAGTGCGATCAGCACCACGCCCCCGATTTCGAACAGTTCCAGCCGTTCGCCCAGAAACAGGAATCCGAGCAGCATGGCGCTGGCCGGAACGACCAGCGTCACCAGCGAGGCGTTGGTGGCGCCGGCCGAGGCGACGAGATTGAAATAGAGGATATAAGCGAAGGCGGTGGACAAGAGCGCCAGCGCCAGCACCGCCGCCCAGACCGGGGGCGAGGCCGAGAACAGGCCGGCCGGCCCGTGGGTGAAGAGCACGATCGGGATCATGATGATGGTCGAAGCGGTCATCTGCCCGGCAGCAAGGACCGGCGAGGGCACGCCCTTGAACCGGCGGGCGACCATCAGCGCGACGGCATAGGACAGTGATGCGCCGATCAGGGCGAATTTGGCCCAGACCGGGCCGCCAAGCCCAGCAAGCAGGCCGGGACCGATCATGACCGCGGTGCCCGCGACGCCGAGACCAATGCCGGCCAGTTTGTTCCAGGAGAGCTTTTCGTCCGATGTCATCGCGTTGGCAAGGATCAGCGTCCAGAATGGCGTCGTTGCGTTGAGCACGGAGGCGACACCAGCGCCAAGCTCTGTCTGGCCGGCGAAGATCAGCGAGAAGGGCACGACGTTGTTGGTGAAGGCCAGGAGGAAGAACATGCCGGCATGGGGAAGGGCGAGGCGGAAGGAGGGGCCGCGCAGGCCGAGATAGAGCTGCAGCGCGATTGCCGCGATGGCGACGCGAAACAGCACCAGCACCAGTGGGTGAAGCTCCGCCACCGCGATGCGGGCGAAGAAGAAGGAGCCGCCCCAGATCGCGCCGAGCAGCAGCAATTGCCCCCAGTCCTTGAGGGCCATCGGCCCGCGCGGCGCTGAAGTCGCGGCTATCGCCATGTGAATCGGTCCTCCCCAAGATGGCCTGAGAGCCAGTCAGCCAGGCAGAAGCCATATCGGGTTCGGCGACAAGCGCCACCCGAAACCTGATCGATGGCAAACATCGCCATCAAAAAGATCTAGCGCCACGGCGCCAAGCGCACGAGACACAGAATTGTTTTCATTAGCCGCTAGCTTGGATTAATTGTGCACAGCCGAAGTCGAGGATTCGTCAATGCAGCGATTCGAGAATGCACGCGAAGCGGCTCTGGCGCTTCGCCCCGACGATCCTGTCTATTGCTTCCGCCCGCAGGTGCTCAAGGCCGATGCCAGGCAGTTCATGGGCATGTTCCCCGGCAAGACCGCCTATGCGGTCAAGACGAATGGCGAGCAGATCGTACTGAAGACGCTGGTCGATGCCGGCGTCACCGCTTTCGACGTCGCTTCGCCCGGCGAGTTCGCCGCCGTGCGCGCCGTCTCTCCCGATGCCGAGATGCTCTACATGCATCCGGTCAAGGCGCAGTCGGACATCAAGCTGGCGCTGGAGAAATACGGCATACGCGTCATTTCGCTCGACCATGAGGACGAGATCACCAAGCTGACACGGGTGGTGCGGGCGCTCGACATCGACCCCGGCGCGATCAGTGTTTTCGTGCGGGTGCAGACCAAGGGCCATGCGGCCTACGAGCTGTCGAAGAAGTTTGGCGCCGGGCCAGCTTATGCCGTGGAACTCGCCGAGCGGCTGAACCGCACCGGCTACAAGGTCGGCCTGTGTTTCCATGTCGGCAGTCAGATCGAGGACCCCGACACCTATGAGCGGGCGCTGGCCTCGGCCGACTGGGTGCGCAACCGGCTGACCTTCGACCTCGCCGGGCTCGATGTCGGCGGCGGCTTTCCGGCTGAATACGGGCATGACCCCAACCGCAAGCAGATCGAGATGCCGTCTCTCGGCCAGATCATGTCGCGGCTGTCCGGCGACATGAAGGAATACCAGTTCGACCAGATGCCGCTGGTGGCGGAGCCGGGCAGGGTGATCGTGGCGCGCTGCCTGTCGCTGATCGTGCGCGTGCTCCTGCGCAAGGGCAAGCGGCTCTACATCAATGACGGCATTTGGGCGTCGCTGTCGGATTCCTGGACCGGCAAGATCACGCTGCCGGCGCGCTTCATTCCCGATCCGGCGATCCGGACCCGCAATGGCGCCGAAAAGAACATCGTGCCGTTCAAGGTCTGCGGCGCGACCTGCGATTCCGTCGACATCCTGTCCAGGCCGTTCTGGCTGCCTGAAACGGTCGACACCGGCGACTGGATCGAGATCGGCCACATCGGCGCCTATTCGCTGTCGCTGAGGACCCGCTTCAACGGCTTTTATCCCGACACCTTCGTCGAGGTGGCGACACCCTTCGACGAGGGCGATGCGCCGGAAGGGTTTGCAAGTTTGGAGACGATGGCGGATTAGGGAATAGGCAATAGGCAGTTGGCAATAGGGGTGGCGGTCACCGGTTTCGAGTAACTTCTACTGCCTACTGCCTTATAATTTCCCCAGCAGCTCCGGCGTCGGCCAGCCGTCAACGGGCAGGCCCAGCCGCGTCTGCTCCTTGCGGATTGCTTCGCGCGTGTTGGTGCCCAGAATGCCGTCGACCGTGCCGACATCGTAGCCCCTGGCTTCGAGCTTGGTCTGCAACGCCTTCATCTGCTCGTTGTTGAGGCCCGGCTCGGGATTGCGCGGATCGATCGGCGGCGCGCCCGCCAGCCGTGCGGCGAGGTTGGCTGCCGTCAGCGCATAGGTGAAGGACTGGTTCCATTCGAGATAGACGTCGAAATTGTCATAGGTGAGGAAGGCGGGACCCTTGCGGCCCATGGGCAGCGCCAGTCCGGCCTTGAGGCCCTTGTCGACCAGCGGCGAGCCGTCGGGATTGGTGACGCCCCACTGCGCCCACTGCGTCAGCGGCAATTTGTTGGTGCGCCCGGTCTGGTCCCAGGGCATGTCTTCGGGAACACGGACTTCCTGGATCCAGGGTTCGTCGCGCTTCCAGCCGCGCGACAGCACCTTGTTGCCCGTGGTCATGATCACGTCGGGCACGCTGTTGCGCAGGTCGATCTTGCCGTCACCGTCGCCATCAACGCCACGGGCAAGATAGTCCGAAGGCAGGATCTGCGTCTGACCGATTTCGCCTGCCCACGCGCCCTTGACGTCGGCCGGCAGCACACCGCGATCGATCAATTCCAGAAGCGGCACGAGTTGCTGCCGGAACAGCTGCGGGCGGCGGCAATCATGCGACAGCGTCACCAGCGCGCTCAGCGTGTGGAAATCGCCCTGCACGGCGCCGAAATCGGTTTCCAGTGCCCAGAAGGCAGTGATGACAGGCGCCTGAACGCCGAACTGCTGGTCGGCGCGAGCAAAGATACCGGCGTATTTCTTCATGTTCGCCGCACCTTGCTTCAGCCGGTAGGCCGAGATCATGCGGTTGGAGAATTCGATGAAGGTCTGGGTGAAGACACCCTGGGCGCGGTCTCGCGCCAGCGCCCTCGGGTCGAAGGCGGCATCCTCCAGCGCGTCGAGGCCGACAGCGCCGACACCAGCCGCCTTGGCTTCGGCCGCCACAGCCTGCTTCCAGGTTTCGAAGTCGCCGCCGCATTCCTGCGCCATTGCCGGCAAGGCCGTGGCGCACAGCAATAGCGCCGCGAGGGCTTGGGAACGCAGTCGCATCAGCTTCCTTTCGACGCTCAGGGCTCCAGGCGACCCGGCGCGTCCGTGCGGATGCGCGTCGTCTTGGAATACCGGCGGTTGTACTCTTGGCCGCCGGCAGTGTCGAAAAGCAGGCGGCAGGCCCGGTGTCAACGGTTCTTCTGCCGTAGCCGCTTCTTAGAGTCGCCTCCGCTGCCGCGGAACAGGTGTCAACGATGCCTGCCGCAGCCCTTGTTGACGGCGGTGCGCCGTTGAACCGGTGTCAACGGGCGTTCTGCCGCAGCCACTTGTTCCAGGCGGCTTCGCTGCCGTTGAAGACGTTGATGTCGGATTTGCCGGTCATGCCCGGAACGATGCCGGTTCCGGTGTATTGCCAGAAGGTGAAGGGGTGGCCGCCATACTTCTCGCGCGGATGGCCTGCGACGGAGCGCAGCCAGTAGGGATAGCCGCGGAAGGTCGACAACTCGTTGTCGTCAAAGAAATCGACCGACGTGTAGATGATCGGCTTCTTGCCGTAATGCCGCTCGACGATCTCGAGAAAGGTGGTCATCTCCGCGCGCACCGTGGCCGCGTCCGGGCGCAGCCTGCAGGTCGGCGAGTTCGGGTTCCATTCCATGTCTAGGACCGGCGGCATGGCGGACCGATCGACGGGGACATTCTGGATGAACCAGCGCGCCTGCTGGGCCGCCGGCGTGCAGAAATAGAAAAAATGATAGGCCGCGCGTGGAACACCGGCGGCCTTTGTGCGCGCCCAGTGCTCGCTGAAATAGTCGTCGAAGCGGTCGCCGCCTTCGGTCGCCTTGATGAAGGCGAACGAAATGCCGCTCGCCCTGGCCGCGGGCCAGTCGACCGAGGTCTGATATTTGGAGACGTCGGTGCCGTGGACGGAATAGTTCCACGGTGCGCCGCTGTCCCATTCATGCGGCTTGGAATCGGCGAAGCGCGGCGCGCGCACCGCTACCGTCGAACCGCTCGACGCGGATGGCGACAGATCGTCGACGGTCGAGCAGGCGCCAAGCAGCGTCAGCACGAAAAGAGCCGCAAGACGGCGCATCACAACTCCCGAGCCGGAATCAGCCGGTCGCTGATGGGTCTGTGCATTGACGGCCGCCGACTGGTCGAGCCCCCTCCAGGCGATCGCCCCACAGCATCGCCTGGTATCTCCTTTTTTGCATGTCCCTGCCCCAGAACCGTTGCGAAGTTCGGGCGACACGCTCCCTGTGATCGCCGATCATGGTTGATAATCCGTTGACGGCGCTCGACAAGAGACCCGATTTTGCGGAAGCAATGACGGCAAATCGATGACATAAGAGCCGGGCGAAAGCCGGGGAGGCAACACATGCGGATCGTGGTCAAGTTCGTGAGATGGCTGCTTGGCCTGATCGTGCTGGCGGTCGTCGCGCTGTTTGCGTGGCTCTATATCGCGCCTCCCGAACTCATCCGTGTCGGCTCGGGCTATTCGGCCAAGATCGTCTGCTCCAATGTCTTCATTGCCGGGCGCGATGCCAAGGAGGTGCTTGCCGTCGACGTTCAGGCGCCCGGACACCCGCTGCTGCGGCTGATGCGGGTCTCGGTCGACAAGAACCGGGGCACGGTCTCCGCCGGACTGCTCGGCTTCCTCGGTAAAAGCGTCGCCGTCTCGCGCGAAGGGCTGGGCTGCGCTTCGGTTCCCGATGGGGATGTCGGCAAGGCGCGTCGCACGGCAATCCACACCGAGCCATCCCCGACCGATCAGGACGCGCTGTGGCCCGAGGGCGAGCGGGTCGATGCCTCGCAGAACCCAGAAGTCTCGAAGATCATCGGCGATGCCGCGATGGCCGGCACCGGCATGCGCGCGATCGTGGTGGTCAAGAACGGCCGTGTCGTCGCCGAACGCTATGGCGACGGCTTTTCAGCCAAGACGCCGCTGCTCGGCTGGTCGATGACCAAGACGGTGAACGCCGCTATCGTCGGCACGCTGGTCAAGGACGGCAAGATGGCGGTCGACAACAAGAGCCTGTTCGGACCGTGGAAGGCGGATGGCCGTACCGCGATCAGCCTCGCCGACATGATGGCGATGTCGAGCGGGCTGGAGTTCAACGAGGACTATGGCGACGTCGCCGACGTCACGCGCATGCTTTATCTCGAACCCGACATGGCGGGCTTTGCTGAATCAAAGCCGCTGGCGGGCGATGTGGGCAAGGCGTTCTCCTATTCGAGCGGCACGGCGGTGATGCTGTCGCGGCTATGGCAGGACGCGATCGGCGACAAGGCCAAGGCACTGACATGGCCTCGCACGGCGCTGTTCCAGCCGCTCGGCATGCACAGCGCGGTGCTCGAAACTGACGAGCAGGGCACTTTCGTAGGCTCGTCCTACCTCTATGCCACGGCGCATGACTGGGCCCGCTTCGGCCAGTTCCTGCTGCAAGGCGGGGTGTGGAACGGCAACCAGGTTCTGCCGGCCGGGTTCGTCGACTGGATGCGCGAGCCGGCGCCTGGCTCGAAAGTCTACGGCAAGGGCCAGCTGTGGATCGAGGCGCCCGGCGATGAGGAAAACCCAGGTGCGGGCGTCGCCGCCGGCCTCCCCAAGGACACCTATTGGATGGAAGGGCATGACGGGCAGACAGTCGCCATCATCCCATCGGAGCAACTGGTGGTGGTGCGGCTCGGCTTGACGCCGGCCAAGCTCAACTACCGTCCGCGGGCGATGGTAGGAGCGCTGGTGAAGGCGCTGCATTAAACCGCGCCCCATTTGTCGTGTCATCTACGCTGCTGTCGCCAAAGGCTTGGCACGATCAACGCGCGCTCGCTCGATGGGCGAATTCATGACTTGCCAAAGATCGCTACGACGCTGCACGTTCAGCCAGAAGTCCGGGCTGTTGCCAAACACCCGAGCCAGAATGAGCGCGGTCGCTGCGGTCACGTTGCGGCGGTCATTGCACAATTCGTTGACATGCTTGCGCTGAACACCCATCGCCTCGGCCAACGCCGCCTGTGTCAGGCCGAGCGGTTGCATGAATTCTTCCGTGAGGATTTCACCAACCGTTGCTGGCTTGCGCGTGGTCATCAACATATGTCACCTCACTTATAGCTATGGTCGTCGAGATAGATATCCGCCGCCTCACCGCGACCGCCGTCCCACCGGAAGATCAGCCGCCACTGATTGTTGACGCGGATTGAATGAAAGCCATCGAGATTGCCACGCAACTTCTCGAAATGATTGCTAGGCAGCACACGCAAATCCTGATCAGTCATCGCGTCATCGATCATCTGGAGTTTACGGAATAGCCGGCTTTCCAGATCGGGCGGAATGTTGCGGGAAGGGATATCTTCCACGAAGAACGCCCGCAGCCATTCGTCTCGAAATCTGACGATCACTCCGCATTTCTCCCAAGCGGAGATAATGTACCACTCCTTGGGTCAGATTGCAATCTGTTTCGGACGGGGGCCCGGGTCGCATCCTTGGAAGCGCCGGGGTGGGATATCAGGGCCGGCTGCCAACGGTGATGGCATCCCGCTCGGCAATTTACCTGATGTCAGTGGCCGAGCTTGACAATCGCAAGCCAGGCATAGCCGCGATAAAGCGTTCTGAAATGGAAGGTTGCGCCGGTTCGCTGCGATTCCGATTCAAGGACGTCCCGCAGCGATTCACGTGGCGCGACGTGGAATTTTCTCAGCCAGCCGCGCAGCAGCGAACGGAACCAGCCTGGAAGGCCCTCCTGTTGGCCGAAATCGACGATGTGCAGCGAGCCGCCGGGCGAAAGGGCGGCTAGCGCGGCCGACACCGTTTTTTCCCAGCCGGGAATCATCGACAGCGAGTACGAAACGAAGACACGGTCGAAGGCGGCCCGGCCGAACAGCGCGCCGGCGTTGAAATCCGTGGCGTCGCCCTTTGCCAGCTTGACGCGCGCGGACAGGCCCTCGCGGGCAATTGCGGCGCTGGCCGTCTCCAGCATTTCGGCCGAAATATCGAGACCAAAGAAATGCGCATCGGGATAGCGGCGGGCGGCGAGGATGATGTTGCGGCCGGTGCCGCAGCCAAGTTCCAGCACCGTGCCGCCTGCCGGCACAGCGAGCCCGTCGACAAGCCTGTCGCGTCCGAGCAGATAGTATTTGCGGGTCAGGTCGTAGATGTGGCGCTGCCAGCGGTAGACGCCGTCCATCAGTTCGGCGTGGCTGGCCGGCAGCTCCGTCGCGCTCATGCCGCGCGCTTCACATAGAGGTGGAAGCCGCCATAGATGGCCGAGCGGTCGCGGGCCGAGAATTCACGTGACGCCTCGCTCTGGTAGTCCCACTGGTCGAGCAGCGAGGTGGAGACGCGGCCCGGAAGCAGGGTGGGCTCGGCGGCGGTGCGGAAGATGACGCGGGCGCCGGCCGATGCGGTGCGGGTGATCTCCGACCACAGCGCATTGAGCTGATCATCGGTCATCCAGTCCTGTGCGTCGAGCAGGATGAAGCGGTCGACCGCGCCGGCATCCTTGGCGGCGAGGAACTCGATCAGATTGGCGTGGTGGATGGCGACGCGGTCGATATTGCCGCGAATAGTCTCGTAGTTCTGCTTTTCCAGATACGCGGGCAGGGCGGCTTCACCGGGATTCGGATAGCGCCGGGCGAACGCCTGCCAGGCGAAGTAGTTGTTTTCCAGAGGGAAATCGCAGGCGAGCTTTTCCAGCCGGGCCTTCAGCACGCTGGCCATGGTGCCGTCGCCTGATGTGATCAGGGAATCGTACTGCGCCGGCGGAATGCCGAGGCCGAAAAGCGAGGCCTTGCGCGAGGTCGCCCATTTCAGAAGCTTCTTGTCGAAGACCGGAGCCAATTCCTCGTTGAAGAAGCGGCGCTGTTCGCCAATGTTCCTGGCTTCCATCATGCGGGCCGGGTTGACGCCGAAGAACTTCGCCGTGCGGTGGCCCATGGCGATGAACAGGCCGAGCAGGCCGGTCTGGTAGAAATTGCGGTCGAAGACGGCGATGCGCCTGATACCGCGCCAGTTGCGGCGCTCCCAGTAATGGCGGCTGACCGGATCGAGATGCGGCGCGATGAAACGGTCGTAGGCTTCCGAATTATGGCTTGTGTCGGCCGCGCCGAAGAAGCGGAACAGGTCGCCCTGCGAGGGCAGGCGGCGCACCGCCTCCAGCTTCATGCGGTTCAGCGCGATGTGCGCGGCGTTGAGGTCGACCGCGTCGACCGTTGCTGGCGAGCGCGTGAGGTAAGCCAGGATGTTGCAGCCGCCCGAGGCGATGGTAACGACGCGGTGGCCTTCGCCAAGCTGCATGGCCTCCATATCGACATCCGGGTCTTCCCAGATCTGCGGATAGACGAGGCCGGAGAAGAGGAAGGCGAACAGCCGTTCGGAGATGCCGGCTTTCGAAAGCGGGCGGTTCTGGTAGACGGCTTTTCCAACTTCCTTGCCGCGCCGAAAAACCAGATCTGCGGAAACGTCCGTCATGGCAAAGTGATTCCCCATTTGCTTTGGCGCAAGCGGGTAGCGCAGGGTCATGACAGGCCGGTGACAGTCTGTTGACGCCTTCTTTACAGCTTTCCGAACCCGCCCGGCGTCGGCGTCGTCAGGATGACGGCGTCGCCCGCGTCGAGCACGGTCTGGTCGCAGGCTTTGAGCACGTCGATTGCGCCGTCCTTGCGACGGACCTTGGTCGAGCCGACCTCGCCGTCGCCGCCACCGTCCAGGCCCTGCGGCGGACGGTTGCGGTGTGATGACAGGATCGCGCATTCCATCGTCTCGAGGAAGCGGATCGTGCGTCTGGTGCCGTCGCCGGCGTTCCATTTGCCTTTGCCGCCGGAACCTTCGCGGATATGGAAATCCTCCAGCACCACGGGAAAGCGCAGTTCCAGAACCTCAGGATCGGTGAGGCGCGAATTGGTCATATGGGTGTGGACGCCTGAGGTGCCGGCAAAGCCGCGGCCAGAGTTCATGTGCCCGGCCGGCGAGCCGGAGCAGATCGTCTCGTAGTACTGGTACTGCTTGTTGCCAAAGGTCAGGTTATTCATCGTGCCTTGCGCATTGGCCATCGCGCCCATGGCGCCGAACAGCGCGTTGGTGACATGCTGCGAGGTCTCGACATTGCCGGCGACGACGGCGGCGGGGTAGGTGGGCTTCAGCATGCAGCCATCGGGAATGACGATGTTGATCGGCCTGAGGCACCCGGCATTCATCGGGATCATGTCCTCGACCATGACGCGGAAGGCGTAGAGCACAGCGGCACGGGCGACCGGTTCGGGCGCATTGAAGTTGTTCTTCATCACTGGCGACGTGCCGGTGAAGTCGACGGTCGCCTCGCGCTTCTGCCGGTCGACCGATATCTTCACCTTGATGACCTGGCCGGTGTCAGTCGGGTATTCATATTGCGACGTATCGGGCAACCGCTCGATCACCCGCCGCACGCTCTCGGCGGCGTTATCCTGGACGTGGCCCATATAGGCCTCGACGACATCGAGGCCGAAATGCGCGACCATCTTGCGCAGTTCGGCGACGCCTTTCTCGTTGGCGGCGATCTGCGCCTTCAGGTCGGCAATGTTCTGGTGTGGGTTGCGGGCCGGGTAACGGTGGTCGGTCAGCAGCGCCTGCAATTCCTTCTCGCGGAATTTTCCGCGGTCAACGATGCGGAAATTGTCGAACAGCACACCTTCCTCGTCGACCGTTATGGCAAGCGGTGTCATCGAGCCGGGAGCGGTGCCGCCGATATCGGCGTGATGACCGCGCGAGGCCGCCCAGAAAAGGATACTCCTTTGGGTGTCGTCAAAGACCGGCGTCACCACGGTGATGTCGGGAAGATGTGTGCCGCCATTATAGGGGGCGTTCAGGGCAAAGACATCGCCAGGACGGATGTCGCCGGAGTTCAGCCGGATGATGGTTTCGACCGAGCGATCCATCGAGCCGAGGTGCACCGGCATATGCGGCGCGTTGGCGACCAGCGCCCCGGTGTGGTCGAAGACGGCACAGGAAAAATCCAGCCTTTCCTTGATGTTGACGGAGTACGCGGTGTTCTGCAGCGTCACGCCCATCTGCTCGGCGATGGACATGAACAAATTGTTGAAAACTTCCAGCATCACCGGATCGGCTTCGGTGCCGAGGGCAGCGGCGCGCGCTTTCCGTTCGGTGCGGCGGATCACGACGTGATTGAGGTTGGTGATTTCAGCCTGCCAGCCCGGTTCAACGACGATGGTCTGGTTCGGTTCGATGATCAGGGCGGGGCCTGCCACCCGATCCGACGGGCGCAGATTTTCGCGACGGTGGACGCCAGCTTCATGCCATCGGCCTTCCGTATAGATGCGCCGGGTTTGGGAAGCGCCGATCTTATCCTTCGCAGGTCCGGCGGGTGCATGGGCTTCGGCGCTGTTTTCGGCGATTTCGGTGCCTTCGACGCCGACCGTCTCGACGATCATCGGCTTATGGTCATAGACGAAGCCGAATTGCGCCTTGTGGGCGATTTCGAAATCGCGCTTGGCCTGGAAAATCGAGCCGCTTTCGAAATTCACCGGCAGCGTCGTATCGGTGCCGTCATAGCGAATGTGCAGCACGGGCCTGGTGGCAACCGCATCCTCGGCGATGCCTTGCGCGGCGAGTTCGGCAATAACGGCTTTTCTCAACGTTGCGATGAGACCGCTGACCTCTGTCCTGGAGTCCTCGGCAAGTGGCTTGAGCAGCGCCTGCTGGCGCGAGGCAAAGACCGACGCCAGGCCAATGCCATAGGCTGATAGAAGGCCGGAGAAAGGATGGATCAGCACGGCTTCCATGCCAAGCGCGTCGGCGACCAGGCAAGCGTGCTGGCCACCGGCGCCACCGAAGCAGTTCAGGAGATATTCGGTGACATCGTAGCCGCGCTGCACCGAAATCTTCTTGATGGCATTGGCCATGTTTTCGACGGCAATGGTGATGAAACCCTCGGCAACCGCTTCCGGCGAACGGCCGTCGACGATTTCGGCGGCAAGTGCCTCGAATTTCGCGCGCACCGTTTCCAGATCGAGCGGCTGGTCCTGGCCGGGGCCGAAGATCGACGGGAAGAAATCGGGCTGCAGCTTGCCGAGCATGACGTTGGCGTCGGTGACGGCCAGCGGGCCGCCGCGCCGGTAGGCGGCGGGGCCTGGATTGGCGCCCGCGGAGTCCGGTCCGGCGCGAAAACGGCCGGCTTCGTAGTGCAGGACCGAGCCACCGCCGGCGGCGACGGTGTGGATGCGCATCATCGGAGCGCGAACGCGCACGCCGGCCACCTCGGTGTCGAAGGCGCGCTCGTACTCGCCATCATAGTGGGCGACGTCGGTGGAGGTGCCGCCCATGTCGAAGCCGATGACCTTGTCGAAGCCGGCGAGCTTCGCCGTCTCGACCATGCCGACTACGCCGCCGGCGGGACCCGACAGCAGGGCGTCCTTGCCCTGGAACATGTCGGCGGCGGTGAGGCCGCCCGACGACATCATGAACATGAGGCGGGGGCCTTCCCTCTCCCTCGAGGAGAGGGTGGCGGTAAAGCCGCCGGGTGGGGTCGGTTCGACTGGACGCGACGCTCTAGCGGTAGCTTCTGAGATGACCCCCTCTGCGGGCTTTGCCGACGTCTCCCGCTCGAGCGGGGAGAGGGCGTCGAGTTCTCCCGCAACCTTTTGCACATAGCGCGACAGGATGGGAGACAGATAGGCATCGACCACGGTGGTATCGCCGCGGCCAACCAGCTTGATCAGCGGCGAGACTTCGTGGCTGACCGAGACCTGGCTGAAGCCAAGCTTGCGGCAGACCTTCGCCACCGCTTTCTCGTGATCGGGGTATTTCCAGGCATGCATGAAGACGATCGCCACGGCGTCGATGCCATCGGCTTTCGCCTGCTCTATCGCCGGACGGCAGGCGGCGATGTCGAGCAGCCGTTCGACGCAGCCATCGGCGAGCACGCGCTCGTCGATCTCGAGGACGCGCTCATAGAGCTGTTCGGGAAGGATTATCTCCTTGGCGAAAATGTCGGGCCGCGCCTGGTAGGCGATCCTGAGCGCATCGCGAAACCCCTTTGTAATGAGCAAGAGCACGCGGTCGCCCTTGCGTTCCAGAAGCGCGTTGGTGGCCACGGTAGTGCCCATCTTGATGTCGCCGATCGAGCCCGATGGGATAACAGCGCGCGTTTCGAGTCCGAGCAGATCGCGGATGCCCTGGATGGCGGCATCGGCATAGGCTTCAGGGTTCTCCGAAAGGAGCTTGCGCGGATGCAGCCCACCCTGCGGGTCGCGGCCGATGATATCGGTGAAGGTGCCGCCGCGATCGATCCAGAAATCCCATTTCCCGGCCATGGCGACTCTCCCCGGCATTTTCGTTCCTATCTGTTGTTAATCTGCCTCGACGCCCACAGCAACGCCGCCCGCATGCCGTTGCTGTTACACGCGGAAACGCAACGTTACGAAACTCATGGCCGTGTGATGCATTTCCACTGCGACCGTTCACCGCAACGTGAGCGTGTGTTGAAGGAGAGATGTCATGAAAAAGCTCATTCTTGCTTCTGTGTCCGCTCTTGCCTTGCTGGGCGTTGCGGCCTGCAGCGACAGTGGCACCGACAAGACCACCACCCAGAGCACCAATCCGCCGCCTGCCGAGCAGCCCATGAAGCCTGCGGCTCCGGCCGATAAATCGACCAAGCCCGCCGAGCCGGCTCCGGCAACGCCTGCTCCTGCGCCCGCGCAGTAGTTCGTTAGGCAGTAAAAGTGTTTTGGAGGAAGGGCCGGCGTCTCGTCGGCCTTTTCTCCGTCAGGCACTCATGGACCGGCAAATGCCCGTCGTTCACAAGCAGGGTCATGGCCGTTATTGGCTTGATAGCGGGGACCGGTTCGCTTTAAGAAACGGCCATGTCGATTTGGGACCGCCTCGGCGACTTCATCACACGGGTATCGTCGTCAGCCTCGTCGGGCGTTGCCGACGTCGTCGAAGCCGTGCGCACGGTTTTCTCCGGGGATGCGGACCTGCGCCGACGCATTGCCTTCTCGGTGGCGATGATCGCGCTTTCGGCAAAGATGGCCAAGGCCGACGGCATCGTCACCCAGGATGAGGTACGGGCCTTCCAGGAGATATTCGAAGTTCCGCCAAAGGAGACGCGCAACGTTGCGCGGCTCTATGACTTGGCCAAGCAAGACGTTGCCGGCTTCGAAACCTATGCCGAACGTATGGCCCAACTTTGCGGCTCCGGCCATTCGAACTGCGCAATGCTGGAAGACATACTCGACGGCCTGTTCCACATCGCCAAGGCCGACGGGCTGATCCATGAGCGCGAAGGCCAGTTCCTGCACCGCATCGCCGAGATTTTCCGCATCGACGAGGCGCATTACGAGTCGATCCTGGCCCGCCACGTCAATCTCGGCGCCGCCGACCCCTATGTTGTGCTCGGTATCGAGCGCGGCAAGCCGCTCGAGGAAGTCAGGAAGCGGTATCGCAAGCTGGTTTCCGACAACCATCCCGATCGGCTGATCGCGCGCGGCCTGCCGCAGGAATTCATCAAGATCGCCACGACCAGGGTCGCGGCGATCAACGCCGCCTATGAGATGATCGAGCGGGGCCTGCGGCACGCATGAGTGGCTTCCTGCCCGACGAGCCGAGCGCGGAGGTCAGGGTATCGCCGAATTTCGGGCCAAGGCGCAACACGCTGAAGCCCGACATGATCGTGCTGCACTATACCGGCATGGCGACAGGGGCCGGCGCGGAAGCCTGGCTGTGCGACCCGGCGAGCGAGGTTTCCTCGCACTATCTCGTCCATGAGAATGGCCACATCGTGCAGATGGTCAGGGAAAGCGACCGCGCCTGGCACGCCGGCAAGAGTTCCTGGTTCGGACGCACCGACATCAACTCCTGCTCGGTCGGCATCGAGATCGTCAATCCAGGGCACTCGCTGGGATATCCCGGTTTTCCCCGGGGTCAGATCGACGCGGTCATCGGCCTATGCCGGGGGATCATCAGCCGCCATGCGATCGCCGCCGAGCGGGTGCTGGCGCATTCCGATGTGGCGCCGGGTCGCAAGATCGATCCGGGTGAGAAGTTTCCCTGGGCGGTGCTGTTCGAGGCCGGTGTCGGCCATCTGGTGCCGGCCGCGCCTGTAAGACGCGGAGCGGCGCTGAAGCCCGGCGACAGCGGGGCTGATGTCGAGGCGCTGCAGTCGATGCTGGCGCTCTATGGCTACGGCGTTGAGATATCAGGCACTTTTGACCATCAGACACAGAACGTCATCGAGGCTTTCCAGCGGCATTTTCGGCCGCGCCGGATCGATGGGACGGCAGACGGGTCGACCATGCGCACGCTGGAAAGGCTGCTCGCTTCCATCCGGGACTGACCCTAGGTCAAGGCGCCGTCCAAGTAATCCTTTTCGCCGTTAGGTTACAAACTGTCACTCAAAGTGACTTGCCCCGCCTTCATTGCCGCCAATTCAGGCTTCAAAGGGCAATTCGTACAGTTTGTCGGACGCGTATCCCCCCGGATGTTCCGATATTGATCAAGCAATCCCGCGCGAAAATCTTCGCGTGGTCCAGACAGAACAGGATCCCATGCAGAAATTGACCGTTGTAACGGCAGCTCTTGCTGCCGGCGTAATGACTTTTGCCTTCAGTGCGGCGAACGCCGCGCCGGTAAGCCCACGGGCCGATCAGGGGCTCGTCGCGGTGAGTGCCAAGGGCAAGGTCATTTCGGCCAAAAGCAGCAAGAGCACCAAGGCGGCGACGAAGCAGGCTTCGGCGAAGGTGGAAAAGGCAAGCTGGTCCAAGGCGAAAAAATCCGCAGCCAAAAGGCAGGCCAAGCCTAGCCGCAAGACCATCGACATGACGACGACGGCATCGATCGGACTGAGGAATGTCGCTGCGTCGACCGCGGCGGTGGCCAGTGGCGGCCAGTATTCCGCGATCGTTGCCCGCTATGCGGCGAGCTACGGCGTTCCTGTTTCACTGGCTCAAGCCGTCATCAAGATCGAGAGCAACTACCGGCCGGACATGGTCGGCAGCGCCGGCGAGATCGGCCTGATGCAGATCAAGCCGGCAACGGCGCGGATGATGGGCTATAACGGCTCTGCCAAGGGGCTGTTCGATCCCGACACCAACATCAAATACGGCATGAAGTATCTCGCCATGGCGCGGGATCTCGGCGGCGGCACCACTTGCGGCACGATCCTGAAATACAATGCGGGCCACGGCGCGACCCGGATGAACCCGGTGTCGGCGGCTTATTGCAGCAAGGTCAAGGTGCAGTTGGCCGCTGTTGGGGCGCCCGCATGAGAAGAACTGGCCGCAACCGGCTTTTTCGGTTGCGTTTTGCCGGCTGAACCCCTTTATACGCCCTGCCAGCTGGCTGGGCGGCCGCACCCGCAAGCGCCGAAAGGCCGCGGGTGAGGAAAGTCCGGGCTCCATGGAGACACGGTGCCGGTTAATGGCCGGCGGGGGCGACCCCAGGGAAAGTGCCACAGAAAGCAAACCGCCACGATTTATCGTGGCAAGGGTGAAAGGGTGGGGTAAGAGCCCACCGCGCGACTGGCAACAGGAGCGGCACGGTAAACCCCACCGGGAGCAAGACCGAATAGGGGCGGTGCGGGGGAAAACCCTCGAGGGCTGTTTCCGGCTCACCGTCCGGGTAGGTTGCGTGAGGCGCATGGCAATATGCGTCCAAGATGAATGGCCGCCACGTTCTCGTCCCGCAAGGGGCGAGGGCCATACAGAACCCGGCTTACAGGCCGGCTGGCAGTTTCTCCCCGAGAAACCCTTTGAGATCAGCAGGTTGCGCTCTCCGGCGCGCCTGGCGATTCAGGTTTTGCCGCCTCGCCATTCCGCCAACAGGACAGGATGGCTTTCCTTGAAAATGGTGCGATTAAATCGTACCATGCCTGTGAACGGAATAAGGAGCCAGTCATGGGTCAGGTCGACAAACGCAGCATTACGCTTTCGCCGGAACTGGCGGCAGCTGTCGATGATGTCGTTGCTGCTGGCGAATATGCGTCGGCAAGCGAAGTAATCCGCGATGCGCTCAGGCAGTGGAAGGATCGTCGCGACCTCTTCGGCTACACGGTGGAGGAACTGCGCAAGCTGGTGCAGGAAGGGATCGACAGCGGGCCGGGACGATTTGCATCGATGGATGAAATCAAGGCCGAGGCACGGAGACGCTTGCGGTCTAGCAGTGCAGCATGAATTCGCTGGCGATTCTCCGGAACGCACGCGCTGAAGACGATCTGATCACGATCTGGTTGCATATTGCGCGCGATAACGAGGCTGCAGCCGACCGGCTGCTCGATCGCATCGAAGCACGGTGGCAACAATTGGCCGCCTATCCATTCTCAGGCGCGCCACGCGATGATATTGCGCCTGGCACCCGACATTTGGTCGTCGGTGACTATCTCACTCTCTATTGTGTCAGCGGCGACGCGATCGAAATTCTTCGCGTGCTGCACGGCCATCGCAAGATCGAAGCCGACGATCTCGGGTCGTGACGGATCCGCTCACCCGCTGATCTCGTCCAGCGAGGCCTCGATCGCCTTCCAGAGTTCCTCGACCGGTTCACAGCCGACGGAGACGCGGACGAAACCTGGCGGCACCGCATCGCCGCGCTTCAAGCGCCGTTCGGCCGAGGTATGGACGCCGCCAAAAGATGTCGCCGCTTGCATCAGCTGGCAATTGTTGATGAAATCCTCGGCCTTCTCCTCCGAGGCGAGTTCGAACGAGATCAGAAAGCCGAATCGTTCCATCTGCGCGCGGGCAAGATTGTGCGACGGGTCGCTTTCCAATCCGGGATAACGCAGGCCGCTGATCGCTCTGTGGCCCTGCAGCCGTCGGGCGATCACTTCCGCCGAGGAGCACATGCGGTCGAAGCGCACGTCGAGTGTCTCCAGGCCGCGATGCACCAGCCAGGCTTCGAACGGCCCGGGAATGCTGCCTGACACCTCGCGCCAGCCGGTCACGGCGGTGATGATATCCGCATTACGGCTGGCGACATGGCCAAACAGCACGTCGGAATGGCCATTGGGCGCCTTGGTGTCTGCGGCCACCACGATATCGGCGCCATGATCGAGCGGTCGTTGCCCAAAAGGCGTCATCGTCGTGTTGTCGATCGCAAGCAGCGTACCTGCTTTGTGAGCCGCGGCGGCTACGGCCGCTATGTCGCAGATATCCAGCCCCGGATTGGCGGGGGTTTCGACGAAGGCAAGCCGATAGCCGTCGAAGCCTCCATCGAGGAAGGTGGATGTCGGGCGGACATCGTAATCGACGCCAAACGGTTTCAGGAAACGGTCGACCAGCGCCCTTGTCGTGTGATAGCCGTCCGACGGCAGCAGAATACGATCGCCAGCCTTGAGCAGCGCGAAAAACACCGAGCAAATCGCGGCCATCCCCGAGGGAAAGGCCACGCAGGGCGCGCCTTCCAGATGAGATAGCATGTGCTCGACGGCAGCCCATGTCGGGTTGCTGAAGCGGCCATACTGGTGATAGCCGGTTGCGTCGCCGGGCGTGTGGTAGATGGCGGCCATGGTCAGCGGCAGAGGAATCGGATCGCCCTTTGCGAGCCCGCTGTTGCGCAGATGAGGAAGTGCCGCGGCGCGCGTGTTCGTTGATCCTGGCATCGATTCTCAACCCTTCTTGGTGACCGGTCGGACGCGAGCGACGCTATGCCCGGCAGCCGTTCGCGGCAAGGCGCGTCCGGTTGGGCCAGACGGCTCTAAACGCTTCGTTAGGCTTAATGGATCATAAAAACGAGACGTGCCGCTGCGGCTGCTCTGATTGGTCGCGGCACGTGTTGTGAAGCTTATTCCCGTTGACGCCCATAGTGCCCCATGATATCCCATTCCAACACTCAAGCCTTCGTTCCGTGTCAGGTTAAAGCGTACGCCAATCGGGTAGCCGCGGCGGCTGCGCGTTTGCCGGTTTTTGCCTGTTTGGACGGGGTGAGTGCGGGGCAGGGAACGCGCTGCGGCGGCGCGTGCGACACGATGAAGAGGGGTGCGGCGGCGCAAGCGGCTGTGACGTGTGATGGACCGGTTTCTGTCGAACACGGTGAGCAGGATCGATGCGAAGGGGCGGGTGTCCGTTCCGGCGCATTTCCGTGCTGTCGTGCAGAAGCGCGGCTATTCGGAACTTTACGCACTGCGCTGTCTCGATCTGCCGGCGATAGATGTCGGCGGGCTCGATCTTCTCGATCGCTACGAGCAGCGCATCGCTCAGGAAGATCCCTTCCTGCAGACGGCGGACGACATGTCGTTCTTCTGCCATGGCGACGGAGCATTCCTGAAACTCGATCAGGATGGCCGTATCACGATGACCGATTTCATCCGCGAGCACACTGGCATCTCGGCGGAGGTGGCCTTTGTCGGCCGTGGCAATTTCTTTCAGATCTGGGAGCCGGCACGGCTTGCCGCCTACGGGGCGCAGGCGCGGGCCAGGCTTTTGCAGCTTCGGCAGGGGACGAAGGCTCACGAGGCCAAGGCTGGGGAGCGACCGGAATGACGGCGGGCCACGGCGATGACCTTCACGCCGTTGGCGGATCGGCCCGCCACATTCCGGTCCTCCTTGGCGAAGTGCTCGCGGCACTGGCGCCGGCGGAGGGCGACATCATCATCGACGGCACGTTCGGCGCCGGCGGCTACACCAAAGCCATCCTGGCGACCGGCGCTTCCGTGGTGGCGATCGATCGCGATCCTGATGCGATCGCGGCCGGGCGCGCCCTCGAGGCGCAGTCGGGCGGCCGACTGAGGCTGGTGCAGGCGCCGTTCTCCACGCTCGACGAACATGTCGAGAGCGCCGACGGCGTCGTACTCGACATTGGCGTGTCCTCCATGCAACTCGACCAGGCCGAACGCGGATTTTCCTTCCGCACCGACGGGCCGCTCGACATGCGCATGGCGCAGGCGGGCTTGAGCGCCGCCGATGTTGTCAACAGTTTCAAGCCGGGCGATCTCGCCCGCATCTTCGGCTTCCTCGGCGAAGAGCGTCACGCCGGCCGCATCGCCCGCATGATCGAGGCACGCCGTGAAAAGCGCCCATTCGAACGCACGCTCGAACTCGCTGACGCCATCGAGACGCATATCGGCCGCGCACCGAAGGACAAGATCCATCCCGCCACCCGCGTCTTCCAGGCGCTGCGCATCTTCGTCAATGACGAGCTTGGCGAACTGGCCAAGGCCCTGTTCGCGGCCGAACGCGCGTTGAAACCGGGCGGACGCCTCGTCGTGGTGACGTTCCATTCGCTGGAAGACCGCATCGTCAAGCGCTTCATCGCCGACCGCGCCGATGCCGCCAGCGGCTCGCGCTACATGCCCGAGGCGCAGGCGCGCAGCGCCACCTTCCGTAAGACCGGTGGCGGCGTGACGCCCGGCGACGCCGAGATCGCGGCCAATCCGCGCGCCCGCTCGGCCAGGCTGCGTGCGGCGATCCGCACCGAGGCTCCGGCGCGCGCCGGCGATTTTTCGATCTTCGGCCTTCCAAAACTTCCCGGTATCGACCGGCCGGGGGAGAGGTAAGCACGTGTTCCGTACCAGCGACATTGTCCTGATCGCCGTCATGGTTTCGGCTGCGGCCCTGACCTACAAAACCAAGCGCGAGGCCGAGGACCAGTTGGCGGCGGTGCAGAAGATCCATACCCAGATCCGTTATGAGGAGGAGACGATCGACCTGCTCAAGGCCGACTGGAGCCTGCTCACCCAACCGTCGCGGCTGCAGAAGCTGACCGAACTCTACAAGTCGCAACTCGCACTCGAGCCGGTCAGCGGGCGCCAGATCGTGGGCTTGAGCGATCTGCCGGCGAAGGCCCTGGACATTCAAGACATCCTGAACGGACGCCAAGGCACCATGGCCGACAATTCCGACAAGGCGCCCTCGGGCGGCAGGGACCCCGTCGTGACCGGAGGCATCGCCCAATGATCGGAATTGGCAAACTGCTGAAGCGTCGCGCCAGGACGGGTGAAGATGGATCGATCGTTGTCGACGGCGCCCGCAAGGCGACCGGCGGCAAGGGCAAGGCGCGCATCGTGATGACGATGGCGGTGTTTTTCGGCATCTTCTCGACCATTTCTGGGCGTCTGGTCTATCTCGGTTTCCAGACGCCCGACCTGTCGGGCGGCCCGCAGAGCCGGATCACAGCCTCGCGGCCCGACATTGTCGATCGCAATGGCGAAGTGCTGGCGACCGACATCAAGACAGCGTCGCTGTTCGCGGAGCCGCGCCGCATTGTCGATGCCGACGAGGCGATCGAAAAACTGTCGACCGTGCTGCCCGAGATCGATTACGAGCAGACCTACCACAAGCTCAAGAGCGGTGCCGGCTTCGTCTGGCTGCAGCGGCAGCTGACGCCCAAGCAGCAAGCCGACATCATGCAGCTTGGCATTCCCGGCTTCGGCTTCCGTACCGAAAAGCGCCGCTTCTATCCGAGCGGCGAGACCTCTTCCTATGTCGTCGGCCTGACCAACATCGACAACCAGGGCATCTCCGGCATGGAGAAATATATCGATGAGCAGGGCCTGAGCGATCTGCAGGCGTCGGGCTTGGCGGTGGCCAAGGATCTCAAGCCAGTAAAGCTTTCGATCGATCTGCGGGTCCAGCATGTGGTGCGCGACGAGATCGCCGCCGGCCTGGAGCGTTATCGCGCCGTCGGCGCTGGCGCCGTTGTGCTGAACGTCAAGACCGGCGAAGTGATAGCCATGGCATCGGTGCCGGATTTTGATCCGAACAATCCTTACAATGCGCAGGAAAAGGACCGGCTGAACCGGATGTCGGCGGGTCTCTATGAGATGGGCTCGACCTTCAAGAGCTTCACATCGGCCATGGCGCTTGATTCCGGCAAGGCGACGATGGCGAGCCGCTTCGATGCTTCGCATCCAATCCGGGTCGGGCATCAGGCCATCCATGATTTCCACGGCAAGAACCGTGTGCTGTCGTTGCCGGAGGTGTTCCTCTATTCGTCCAACATCGGGTCGGCCAGGGAGGCCGAGTTGGTCGGCATCGAGGCGCACAGGGAATTCCTGCATCGCCTTGGCATCCTGGAAAGGATGCAGACCGAACTGCCGGAAGTCGCCCGCCCGACCGAACCGAAGGTCTGGAAACAGGTCAATTCGTTCACCATCGCCTTCGGCCACGGCGTGTCGACGACGCCGCTGCAGGCGGCCGTAGGCTGCGCGGCATTGATGAATGGCGGCTACCTGATGCAGCCGACATTCCTGGTCCGCAGCCAGCAGGAGGCGATGGCGGCGGCGAAGAAAGTGGTTAGCGAAAAGACAGTCGAAGGTATGCGCTACCTCTATTCGCTCAACGCCGAGAAGGGTTCGGCCAGAAACGCCAGAGTTCCCGGCTACCGCGTTGGCGGCAAGACCGGAACGGCCGAGAAGGTCATCAACGGCCGTTACTCGAAAGACTTGAATTTCAATACCTTCGTCGCCGCCTTCCCGATGGACGATCCGCAATACCTGGTGTTTACGATTGCCGACGCCCCGCACCCGGAAAAGCCTGGCATGACAGACGTCGCGGCCGCCAATGCGGGGGTTATCGCCGGCAATATTATCAGGCGTTCAGCGGCCATGCTTGGCGTGAAACCCGATTTCAGCCATGAAAATGGTGCAACGCTGGTTTCCTATGAGTGATTCTTGGGGCGCGCCGGCGACTGCGCGCTCTTTAATATTGCGGTGAACGGAACTCAATGAAGCTCAGAGATCTAGCCGGTGTCCTGCCAGTCGAAGGAACAGATTCCGCCGATCTGGAGGTCACCGGGATTTCGTCCGATTCCCGCCAGGTAAAACCGGGCGTCGTCTTTTTTGCGCTCGCCGGCACCAAAGCGGACGGTTCGGCCTACGCTGCCGACGCGGCAAGGCGCGGCGCGCTTGCGATCGTGACAAGCAAAGGCAGTTCCGTTGCCGGACTGCCGGTTCCGGTGCTGGTGGTCGACGATCCGCGCCTGGCACTGGCGCTCAGTGCTTCCACCTATTTCGGCAAGCAGCCGCAAACCATGGTCGCCGTCACCGGCACCAGCGGCAAGACCTCGGTCGCCGCCTTCACCAGGCAGATCTGGGAGCAGGCGGGGTATGCCGCCGCTTCGATCGGCACCACCGGCGTGGTGGCGCCCGGCCGCAACGAGTATGGCTCACTGACGACGCCCGACCCGGTCGCCCTGCATCAACTGCTGAGGGAATTGGCCGATGCCGGCGTCACCCATGCCTCGATGGAAGCCTCCAGTCATGGGCTCGACCAGCGCCGCCTCGACGGCGTGAAATTGGCGGCCGGCGGCTTCACCAATCTTGGCCGCGACCACATGGATTACCATCCGACGGTCGAGGACTATCATTGCGCCAAACTGCGCCTGTTCGACACGCTGCTGCCGAAAGGTGCGCCGGCGGTCATTTTCGCCGACGATCCGTGGTCGGCGCCGACAATCCAGGCGGCGCGGGCGGCCGGGCTCCAGGTGCTGACGGTTGGCCGCCACGGCGATTTCCTGAAACTGAAGCGGGTCGAGCATGAGCGCCACCGCCAACGCGCCGAGGTGGAGGCCGACGGCGTGATTCACGAGATCGACCTGCCGCTGGCTGGCGATTTCCAGATCGCGAACGCACTGGTTTCGGCGGGGCTCGCCATTTCCACGGGAACACCCATCGCCAAAGCCTTGATGGCCTTGGAAAAACTGAAGGGCGCGCCTGGCCGCCTCGACCTCGTCGGAACCACTGCCAGCGGCGCACCAGTCTATGTCGACTATGCCCACAAGCCCGATGCGCTGGAAAACGTGCTGGCCTCGGTAAGGCCGTTCACGACGGGCCGCGTCATGGTCGTGTTCGGTTGCGGCGGCGACCGTGACCGGGGAAAAAGGCCGATCATGGGCGAGATCGCGACCCGGCTTGCCGATGTCGTCATCGTCACCGACGACAATCCGCGCTCGGAAGTGCCCGAGACGATCCGCGCCGCCATTCTTGCCGCCGCACCCGGCGCCATCGAGATCGGCGACCGACGCCAGGCGATCCACGAGGCTGTCGGCATGCTTCATGCCGGCGACACGCTGATCGTGGCCGGCAAGGGCCATGAGGAAGGCCAGACGATCGGCTCCGAGACCCTGCATTTTTCCGATCACGAGGAAGTCCGCGCCGCCCTGCGGGAGCGTGCCGCATGAGTCTTCTGTGGACCTCCGAGGCGCTGGTTGCCGCCATGGACGGGCGGCCGCTTGGTCCTATGCCCGAAGGAATATCGGGGATTTCGATCGACAGCCGCAGCCTGCAGCCAGGTGACGCCTTCTTCGCCATCAAGGGCGAGGCGATGGACGGCCACGACTTCGTCACCGCGGCCATCAAGGCCGGCGCCGGCTTGCTGGTGGTGGCGGAGGGCAAGCTGCCGTCTCTCGGCCGGCTGACGGCACCGATCATCGTCGTCGAGGATGTGCTGGCCGCCCTGGAGAAGCTCGGGATCGCAGCACGTGGCCGTTCGCAGGCCAAAATCATCGCGGTGACCGGTTCGGCCGGCAAGACCACCACCAAGGAAGCGCTGCGCCATGTATTGTCGGCCGTCGGCAAGGTGCATGCCTCGGCGCAGTCCTTCAACAATCATTGGGGCGTGCCGCTGACGCTGGCGCGCATGCCCGCCGATTGCGACTATGCCGTGTTCGAGATCGGCATGAACCATCCCGACGAGATCCGGCCGCTGGTGAAGATGGTGCGGCCGCATGTCGCCATCGTCACCATGATCGCGGCCGCGCATCTGGGCTTCTTCCGCAATCTGGACGAGATCGCCCAGGCCAAGGCCGAGATTTTCGAAGGGCTGGAGCCCGAAGGTGCCGCCGTCCTCAATCGCGACGACGCGCGCTTCAAGCTTCTTGACAAGATGGCGCATGCCGCCGGCGTCGAGCATGTCTACGGCTTCGGCGAGAATGCGCGCTCGAGCTTCAGGCTCACCAAATGCGAACTCCACGCCGACCATTCCGATATCGCCGCCAGGATCGGCAGCCACGAGGTGACGGCCCGCATCGGCGCGCCCGGCCGGCATATGGTGCAGAACGTGCTGGCGGTGCTGGGCACAGCGCATCTGGTGGGCGCGGATATCGACAGAGTTGCATTGGCGCTGGCTGATCTCTCCGCCGAGCGCGGGCGCGGCAGGCGCCATGTGCTGCGGCATCCACAGGGCCTGATTACCCTGATCGACGAGAGCTACAACGCCAATCCCGCCTCGATGGGGGCCGCCATGGCGCTGCTCAACGCGACGCCGGTAACGGGCGAGGGCCGGCGCATCGCCGTGCTTGGCGATATGCTCGAACTCGGCGACCACTCGGCCAAGCTGCATGCCGGTCTTGCCGATCTCATCGTCGGCACCGGCACGCGGACCGTCTTCCTCGGCGGCCCCGAAATGCGGGCGCTGGCGCAAGCGCTGCCGGACGACGTCAAGACGGAATACCGCGCCGGTGTCGAAGAGCTGAAGCCGGTGCTGCTTGCCGCGCTGAAGCCGGGCGACGTGGTGATGATCAAATCGTCGAAGGGCATCGGTTTTGCAAAACTGGTCGATGCCTTGCTGGGCAAATACCCGGCTGAAACGACAACCAGCAAACTGACCTAGATCAAGCCGGGGACGAAAAGCGCATGTTCACACTGCTGGTCGATTTCGCGGACAAGATCTCGGTCTTCAACGTTTTCCGCTATATCACCTTCCGCACCGGAGGGGCGCTGATCACCTCGGCGCTGATCGTCTTCATCTTCGGGCCGACCATCATCAACTCGCTGCGGCTGCGCCAGGGCAAGGGCCAGCCGATCCGCGCCGACGGGCCGCAGACGCATTTCAAGAAGGCCGGCACACCGACCATGGGCGGACTGATGATCCTGTCGGGCATCATCGGCTCGTCGCTTCTGTGGGCGAACCTGTCGAGCATCTATGTCTGGGTGGTGCTGCTGGTGACGCTGGGCTTCGGCTCGATCGGGTTCTACGACGACTATCTGAAGGTGACCAAGCAGTCGCATCTGGGCTTTTCCGGCAAGGCGCGGCTGGGGCTCGAATTCATCATCGCCGGCATCGCCGCCTGGGTGATCATGCGTAACGGCCAGGCGCCGTTCTCGTCGTCGCTGACGTTCCCCTTCGCCAAGGAATTCATCGTCAACCTCGGCTGGTTCTTCATTCCGTTCTCCTGCTTCGTCATCGTCGGCGCCGGCAATGCAGTGAACCTGACCGACGGCCTCGACGGTCTGGCGATCGTGCCAATCATGATCGCGGCGGCATCCTTCGGCGTCATCGCCTATCTCTCGGGTAATGCGGTGTTCGCCGAATATCTGCAGATCCATTTCGTTCCCGGCACCGGTGAACTGGCGGTCGTGCTGGGCGCCGTCATCGGCGCCGGCCTCGGCTTCCTCTGGTTCAACGCGCCGCCGGCGGCAATCTTCATGGGCGACACCGGCTCGCTGGCCATGGGCGGCCTGATCGGCACGGTCGCAGTGGCCACCAAGCACGAGATCGTGCTGGTCATCGTCGGCGGCCTGTTCGTGGTCGAGATCCTGTCCGTCATCATTCAGGTCGGCTACTTCAAGATGACGGGCAAGCGCGTCTTCCTGATGGCGCCGATCCACCATCATTTCGAAAAGCTCGGCTGGACCGAAAGCCAGGTGGTGATCCGCTTCTGGATCATTGCCGTCATCCTGGCGCTGGTAGGCCTGTCCACCCTCAAGCTGAGATAGGCAACACCTTGATCCCCGCCGCATCCTTCGCAGGCAAGCAGGTTTCGCTCTTCGGGCTGGGTGGTTCGGGGATGGCGACGGCGCGCGCGCTGATCGAGGGCGGCGCGCAGGTGCTGGCCTGGGACGACAATCCCGACAGTGTCGCCAAGGCCGCCGCCACAGGCATCGCGACCGGCGATCTGCGCGGCGCCGACTGGGCGAAATTCTCGGCCTTCGTGCTGTCGCCCGGCGTGCCGCTGACGCATCCCAAGCCGCACTGGACGGTAGAGCTTGCGCGCGGCGCCGGCGTCGAGATCATTGGCGACGTCGAGTTGTTCTGCAGGGAGCGGATGCTCAGCGCGCCGACGGCTCCTTTCATCGGCATCACCGGCACCAATGGCAAATCGACGACGACCGCGCTGGCGGCGCATATCCTCAAGGCCTCCGGCCGCGACACGCAGATGGGCGGCAATATCGGCCGCGCGGTGATGACGCTCCATCCGCCGAAGCCTGACCGCCACTATGTGGTCGAGTGCTCGTCCTACCAGATCGACCTTGCTCCATCGATCAACCCGACGGCCGGTATCCTGCTCAACCTGACACCAGATCATCTCGATCGCCACGGCACCATGCAGCACTACGCCTCGATCAAGGAGCGGCTGGTGGCGGGCAGCGAGACAGCGATCATCGGCATCGACGATTCCTGGTGCGCGCAGATCGCCGAGCGGTTGGAGCGGGCAGGCCGCCAGGTCATCCGCATTTCCAAGCGGCTGCCGCTGACCGACGGCTATTTCGCCGACGGCACCAATCTGATGGAAGCCGTGCACGGCCGCTACAGCCGGGTCGCCTTCCTCGAGGGCATCGGCTCGCTGCGTGGCCAGCACAATGCGCAGAACGCGCTCGCCGCGGTCGCCGCCTGTCTCAAGGTCGGCCTCGACCTCGGCGAGATCCAGTCCGGGCTGGAGAGTTTCCCGGGCCTCGCCCACCGCATGGAGCAGGTCGGCCGCAAGGACCATGTGCTGTTCGTCAACGATTCCAAGGCGACCAATGCCGATGCGGCCGCGCCCGCGCTGTCCAGCTTCAACCGCATCTACTGGATCGCGGGCGGCCTGCCCAAGGAAGGCGGGATTGAACCGCTGCGCGGCTTCTTTCCGCGCATCGCCAAGGCTTATCTGATCGGCGAGGCGGCGCCCGCTTTTTCGGCGACGCTGGGCGAGGCGGTGCCCTACGAGATATCGGGGACGCTGGCCGCCGCGGTCGAGCACGCCGCGCATGACGCGGCCAAGGAGGATGGCGGCGAGGCGGTGGTGCTGTTGTCACCGGCCTGCGCCAGTTTCGACCAGTTCAAGAATTTCGAAGTTCGCGGCGAAGCCTTCAGGCAAGCTGCGAGCGCTATAGATGGCGTCAAACCCATCGGAGAGGCACGATAATGCAGAGCCGTCTCGATAAAAGTCCCGTCGCAACCTGGTGGTGGACGATCGATCGCTGGTTCCTGGCGGCATTCCTATCGCTGATGGGGCTCGGCATCGTGCTGTCCTTCGCCGCGAGCCCGGCGGTCGCCGAACGCATCGGCCTCGACAGTTTCCACTTCGCCACCAGGCAGATCATCTTCACCGTGCCGGCGCTCGGCGTGATGCTGGCGGTATCCTTCCTCGATTCCAGGCAGATCCGGCGCATGTCGCTGATCATGCTGTGCCTCATGCTGGTGCTGATGGTCGCGGTGCTCTATGTCGGCGTCGAAGTGAAGGGCGCGCGGCGCTGGGTTTCGCTCGCCGGCCTGTCGATCCAGCCGTCGGAATTCCTGAAGCCGGCCTTCGTCATCATGTGCGCCTGGCTGTTCGCCGAACACAAGCGCCAGCCCGACATTCCCGGCAACCTGTTCGCCATGCTGCTTCTGGTGTTCGTCGTATCGCTGCTGGTGGCGCAGCCGGACCTCGGCCAGACCATGCTGACGACCGGCACCTGGGGCATCATGTTCTTCATGGCGGGGCTGCCTTGGCTGTGGATCATCGTGCTGGGCGCCGCCGGCGTCGGCGGTGTCTTCGCCGCCTATACGGTGTTTCCGCACGTTGCCCTGCGCATCGACAAGTTCCTCACCGGCGAGGGCGACACGTTCCAGGTCGATATGGGGCGCGACGCGCTGATTAATGGCGGCTGGTTCGGCGTCGGGCCGGGCGAGGGCACGGTCAAGCGGGTCATCCCCGACAGCCACGCCGACTTCGTGTTCTCGGTCGCGGGCGAGGAGTTCGGGCTGATCATGTGCTTCTTCATCATGTCGATCTTCGCCTTCATTGTGCTGCGCGGGCTCAACACGGCACTCAAGGAACATGACGACTTCACCCGCTATGCGGTCGGCGGCCTCGTCACCGTGTTCGGCCTGCAGGCCGTCATCAACATGTGCGTCAACCTGCAGCTGGTGCCGGCCAAGGGCATGACGCTGCCCTTCATCTCCTACGGTGGTTCCTCGCAGATCGCGATCGCCATCTCCATGGGCATGGTGCTGGCGCTGACGCGCAAGCGACCTGAAAAACGCAAGCAGATGGGCTTCACGCTGCCACAGCGCGCCCTGCCGGCGGAGTGATATGGCGAGGGGTGTCATCCTTCTTTCGGCGGGCGGAACCGGCGGACATCTGTTTCCGGCCGAGGCGCTGGCGTATGAGCTCGCCGAGCGCGGCTGGACGGTGCATCTGGCGACGGACGAGCGCGCCGAGCGATTTGCCAGCCGCTTCCCGGCCGCCGCCATCCATCCGATCCAGTCGGCGACGATGGGTTCGAAGAACCCTTTCGCCTTGCTCGGGGCCTTCTGGAAAATCTGGCGCGGCGTACGGCAGGCGTCCACCATTATCGGCAGGATCAAGCCGGACGCCGTCGTCGGCTTCGGCGGCTACCCGACCCTGCCGCCGCTCTATGCGGCGACACGGCGCAAGGTGCCGACTTTGGTCCATGAGCAGAACGCGGTGATGGGGCGCGCCAACCGGGCGCTGGCCGGCCGTGTCGATGCCATAGCCGGCGGTTTCCTGCCGCAGGACGCGAGTGCCGCCGGCGCCAAGACGGTGACGACAGGCAATCCGGTCAGGCCGGCTGTGCTGGAAGCGGCCAAGACACCTTATACGGCATCGACCGGGGAGGAGCCGTTCCGCTTGCTGGTGTTCGGCGGCAGCCAGGGCGCCCAGTTTTTTTCCGATGCCATGCCGGGGGCGATCGCACTGCTTTCCGATGCACAGCGCAAGCGGCTCGCGATCACGCAGCAGGCGCGTGCCGATGACGTGGGGCGGGTGAAGGCGGCCTATGCCGCGCTTGGCGTCGCCGCCGAGGTTTCGCCCTTCTTCACCGACATGGCGGCACGCATGGCGGGGGCGCATCTGGTGATCTCACGTTCCGGTGCCTCGACCGTCTCGGAGATCGCCGTCATCGGACGACCGGCGTTGCTGGTGCCCTATCCCTACGCGCTCGACCACGACCAGGCGGCGAATGCGGCGGCCCTTGCCGCCGCCGGCGGCGGCGAGGTGCACCCACAATCCTCGCTGTCGCCCGAGCGCATTGCAACCCTCCTTGGCGGACTGATGGACGCCCCCGAGCGGCTGGCGGCGATGGCGGCTGGGGCGAAATCGGCTGGCAGGCCGCATGCGGCACGGTTGCTCGCCGATCTCACAGAGGCTATTGCGTCCAGAAAAACCGTTTCGGACTTCAGGAAGGGGACGCACGCATGAAAATGCCGCAGACCATCGGCCTCGTGCATTTCATCGGAATTGGCGGCATCGGCATGAGCGGCATCGCCGAGGTGCTGCACAATCTCGGCTACAAGGTGCAAGGGTCCGATCAGGCCGACAGCGCCAACGTGCAGCGCCTGCGCGACAAGGGCATCGAATGCTTCGTCGGCCACAAGGCCGAAAACCTCGGCGATGCCGAGGTCATCGTCGTCTCGACGGCGATCAAGAAATCCAATCCGGAGCTCAAGGCCGCGCGTGAAAGGCTGCTGCCGATCGTGCGTCGCGCCGAGATGCTGGCCGAGCTGATGCGCTTCCGCCAGGCGGTGGCCATCGGCGGCACGCACGGCAAGACGACGACGACCTCCATGGTGGCGACGCTGCTCGAAGCCGGCGGGCTCGATCCGACCGTCATCAATGGCGGCATCATCAATGCCTATGGCACCAATGCGCGCATGGGCGACGGCGAATGGATGGTGGTCGAGGCCGACGAGAGCGACGGCACCTTCCTCAAGCTGCCGGCCGACATCGCTGTCGTCACCAACATCGATCCCGAGCATCTCGACCACTATGGCAGTTTCGACAAGGTGCGCGAGGCATTCCGCCAGTTTGTCGAGAACGTGCCGTTCTACGGCTTCGGCGTGATGTGCACCGACCACCCGGAAGTGCAGGCGCTGGTCGGACGCATCGAGGATCGGCGCGTCATCACCTATGGCGAGAACGCGCAGGCCGATGTGCGCTTCACCAACCATCGCATGGCGGGTGCCACGTCCGAGTTCGACGTGGTGATCCGCGACCGCAAGACCGGCGGCCAGAAGACGATAGCGGACCTGCGGCTTCCAATGCCAGGCCGCCACAATGTTTCGAACGCCACCGCCGCGATCGCAGTGGCGCACGAACTAGGCCTGTCCGGGGAGGCGATCAAGAAGGGCCTGTCGTCCTTCGCCGGCGTCAAACGCCGCTTCACCCGTACCGGCTCCTGGAACGGCGTCGACATTTTCGACGATTACGGCCATCATCCGGTCGAGATCGCGGCCGTGCTCAAGGCGGCGCGCAGCGCCACCAAGGGACGCGTCATCGCCATTGCCCAGCCGCACCGCTTCACCCGGCTGCATGATCTGTTCAACGAGTTTTCGGCCTGCTTCAACGACGCCGATACGGTGATGGTCGCCCCTGTCTACGCGGCCGGCGAAGAGCCGATCGAGGGCGTGACTTCCGATGCGCTGGTGTCGCGCATCCGCGCCGGCGGCCATCGCGACGCCCGCTACATCGAAGGACCGGCCGATATCGCGCCGATCATCCGTGATCTCGCCAAGCCCGGCGATTTCGTCGTCTTCCTCGGCGCCGGCAATATCACCCAATGGGCTTATGCCTTGCCCAAGGAGCTTGCCGCCTCATGACGCACGGCCAGGCCCTGATCGACAGACTTGGCGACCGGCTTGCCGGCCTGCGTGGCCGTATCACGCCGAATGCCGAGATGGACAAGATCACCTGGTTCCGTGCCGGAGGGCTGGCGGAGGCGCTGTTCCAGCCGGCGGATGAAGAAGATCTCGCCGCCTTCCTCAGGGCGGTTCCCGAGGAAATTCCGCTGACCATCGTCGGCATTGGCTCGAACCTGCTGGTCAGGGATGGCGGCATTCCCGGCTTTGTCATCCGGCTTTCCGCTAAGGGGTTTGGTGAGGCCGAACTTGTTTCACCGATCAGGATCAGGGCAGGCACGGCGACGCCCGACAAGCGCGTGGCCGCCGTGGCGCTCGAGGCCGGCATTGGCGGCTTCCATTTCTACCACGGCATTCCAGGCGCCATTGGCGGCGCGCTCAGGATGAATGCTGGCGCCAATGGCGTCGAGACGCGCGAGCGGGTTGTCGAGGTGCGCGCGCTCGACCGCAAGGGCAATGTCCAGACGCTGAGCAATGCCGACATGGGTTATGCCTATCGCCATTCGGCCGCACCGACCGGGCTGATCTTCACCTCGGCCGTGTTCGAAGGGTTTGCCGAGGACAAGGCGGTGATCAAGGCGGCGATGGATGCCGTGCAGAACCACCGCGAGACCGTGCAGCCGATCCGCGAGAAGACCGGCGGGTCGACCTTCAAGAATCCCGAAGGCACCTCGGCCTGGAAGGAGATCGACAAGGCGGGCTGCCGCGGCCTGCTGATCGGCGGGGCGCAGATGTCGCCCATGCACTGCAACTTCATGATCAACACCGGCACCGCCACCGGTTACGACCTCGAATATCTCGGCGAGACGGTGCGGGCGCGCGTGCTCGAACATTCCGGCATCCGCCTGCACTGGGAGATCCAGCGCATCGGCAATTTCCGGCCCGGACATGCCGTGCAGGAGTTTCTCGGCCAACTGCTCTGACCTCAATCTCAATTCGCTTTAGTTGCCGGTGAAGTTCACGTGATGGTTGAACTTCAAACGCGTTCCCAGAGTGCGCAAAAAGCGTTGCTTCGGGGACTCACCGACACGGTTTTCACGTCCATTTTCTCAGAAAGTGAATCTCTCGGAATCATAAGCACTTGCCAGTAAATCAACTCTCTGATTCTCTGCTCCAAAGCGTTTCCTGATTTGAGTCGTTCGACGCGTTACCCGCGTTTTCCGTCTGGGGGGCAACCTGCCGGGAGACTCGGACTCAATGTTGCGGAAATTTTGGTTTTTGGTCCGCCGTGAGAGGGGATGACGGGGAATGAAGAGCAAGCATGTGGCCGTCCTGCTGGGAGGTTTCTCGTCCGAGCGGCCCGTGTCCCTGTCCTCCGGAAAGGCCTGTGCCGATGCGCTGGAGAAGGAAGGCTACCAGGTCACCCACGTCGATGTCGGGCGCGACGTCGGCTCCGTGCTCGCCGAGCTTCGGCCGGATGTCGCCTTCAACGCGTTGCATGGTCCATTCGGCGAGGATGGCACGATCCAGGGTATCCTCGAATATCTCGGTATTCCCTACACCCATTCCGGCGTGCTCGCCTCGGCGCTCGCCATGAACAAGGAGCAGGCGAAGAAGATCGTCAAATCAGTCGGCGTTCCCGTCGCCGAATCGAAGGTTGCCAATCGCTTCGCCATCCAGAACAAACATCCGATGAAGCCGCCCTACGTGATCAAGCCGGTCAATGAAGGATCGAGCTTCGGCGTCGTCATCGTGTCTGAAGGGCAGTCGCATCCACCGCAGATCGTCGGATCGTCCGAGTGGAAATATGGCGATACCGTCATGGTCGAGCGCTACATCCATGGGCGCGAACTGACCTGCGCCGTCATGGGTGATGTGGCGCTCGGCGTCTGCGAGATCATCCCGACGGGCCATTCCTTCTACGACTACGATTCAAAATATGTTGCCGGCGGATCAAAACACGAATGCCCCGCAAAAGTTTCACCGAATATTTACCAAAAAATACAGACACTGGCGCTCAAGGCTCACCAAGCTGTCGGCTGTCGGGGCGTTTCCCGGTCGGACTTCCGTTATGACGATCGTCACTCCGAAAATGGCGAAGTTGTATGGCTCGAGGTCAACACCCAGCCGGGCATGACGCCGACATCTCTGGTGCCTGAAATCGCCGCCCAGGCCGGGCATTCGTTTGGTGAACTGTTGAGTTGGATGGTGGAGGACGCTTCGTGTCTGCGTTGAAATGGGGACAGGGTAGGGGGAAGGGCGCGGCGGTGCCGTCGCTGTTCGGCCTGCCGTTGTCATCGGGCCATTTCGTGCTGCCACGCATGCTTCGCCGCCCGGTGCGCATGCTCGCCCGCCTTGGTGATGGCGAATTCCAGGCGCCGCGTTTCTCCTCCGCGATCATGTCGGCCGTGCTGCTCGCGTCGAGCGGCGCCTACGGTGCCTATCTTGGCGGTCATGCCGACGGTATCATCCAGAGCATCACTGCCCGCACCGGCTTTGCCGTCGATCAGGTCAAGGTGGTCGGCAACCATCAGACCTCGGAAATCGACATTCTCGACAGGCTCGAGCTTGACGGCTGGACGTCGCTGATCGGCTTCGACGCGGAGGCCGCGCGCGAGCGCATCTCCGGCCTGCCCTGGATCGAGGTCGCCGCGGTGCGCAAGGTCTATCCGCACACGCTGGAAGTGCGCGTCGAGGAGCGCGAGGCCTTCGCGCTCTGGCAGCAGGGCAGTGATCTTTCGGTCATCGAGAAGAATGGTGCCGTCATCGCGCCCTTCTCAGGCGGCAAGCAGGTGCTGTTGCCGCTGCTGATCGGCACTGGCGCGCCCGCCAAGGCGCCTGATTTCCTGGCCAAGGTCGAGCAATATCCCGATCTCGCCAGCCGCATAAAGGGCTACATCCGTGTCGGCGAGCGGCGCTGGGACCTGAAGCTGGACAACGGCATCACCGTCAAGTTGCCGGAGGATGGCGAGGACCAGGCACTCGCGGAACTCGTGAAGATGGACCATGACAACGGGCTTTTGTCGCGCGACATCGCCGCCGTCGACATGCGCCTCACGGACCGGCTGGTCGTGCAGTTGACGCCCGAGGCGGCGACGCAGCGCGAGGCGGCGCTCAACGAGAAACCGAAAACTCTCAAGCGCAAGCCGGAGACGAAGATATGAGCTGGCTTGGCGGTTCTGGCGATGCCTCGTCGCGCCGGTCCGGCACCTTGACGGTGCTGGATGTCGGCTCGAACAAGGTCTGCTGCATGGTGGCGAAGCTCAAGCCGAACGATGACGGCAAGCTGTTGCGCGGCCGCTCGCACCGGATCCAGGTCATCGGCATCGGCCATCAGAAATCGCAGGGCGTGAAGTCGGGTGTGGTGGTCGATCTCGACCGCGCCGAGCATGCGATCCGCTTGTCCGTAGACGCCGCCGAGCGGATGGCCGGGCTGACGGTCGATTCGCTGATCGTCAACATGACCGCCGGCCGGCTGAAGAGCGAAGCCTTTTCGGCGACCATCAACCTCGGCGGCCATGAGGCCGACGAAGCCGACATCAAGCGCGTGCTCGGCGCCGGCGCCAAGCAGGCGCTCAAGGCCGAGCGCGAGGTGATCCATTCGCTGCCGGTCGGCTTCTCGCTGGACGCCGAGCGCGGCGTTCGCGATCCGCGCGGCATGGTCGGCGACACGCTTGGCGTCGACATGCATGTGCTGACGGGTGACGCAGCCCCGATGCGCAACCTGGAGCTCTCCATCAACCGCTCGCATCTGTCGGTCGAGCGCATGGTGGCGACGCCCTATGCCAGCGGGCTGGCGGCGCTTGTCGATGATGAGCTGGAACTGGGTGCCGCCTGCATCGATATGGGTGGCGGCACGACCACGATCTCGGTGTTTTCGGAAGGCAGGTTCATCCACGGCGACGCGATCGCCATCGGCGGCAACCATGTCACGCTCGATATGGCCAAAGGACTTTCGACCTCGCTCGATGCCGCCGAGCGGCTCAAGGTGATGCACGGTTCGGCGCTGCCGGGCAGTGCCGATGACCGCGACCTGGTTTCGATCCAGCCGATCGGCGACGATGGCGACGTGCCGCTGCAGATCCCGCGTTCGGTGATGACGCGTATCGTGCGGGCCCGCATCGACGAGACGCTCGAACTCCTGCGCGACCGGCTGAACAAGTCGGGCTACGGCAACGCGGTCGGCAAGCGCGTCGTGCTCACCGGCGGCGCCAGTCAGCTGGCCGGCCTGCCGGAGGCGGCACGCCGTATCCTGGGACGCAATGTGCGCATCGGCCGCCCGCTCGGCGTGGCGGGCCTGCCCGAGGCGGCGAAGGGGCCGGCTTTCTCGGCCGCCGTCGGGCTTCTGATCTATCCGCAGATGGCGAGTTTCGAGAGCCATCCGGCGAAAGGCATTTCCGGTCTCAGGATGACCGGAACGGGTGGAAAACTGCATCGCATGAGTCAGTGGTTGAGAGACAGTTTCTAATTGACGGGGGCAGCCCCATAGGCGGCCGCGGCGGCGAAGCGGCGTGAAAGGCAAAGGACGGAGACAATGACCATCAATCTGCAGAAGCCGGACATCACCGAGCTTAAGCCACGCATCACCGTGTTCGGTGTCGGCGGCGGCGGCGGCAACGCCGTCAACAACATGATCACTGCCGGGCTGCGCGGTGTCGAGTTCGTCGTCGCCAACACCGACGCCCAGGCGCTGACCATGTCGAAGGCCGACCGGCTGATCCAGCTCGGCGCGCATGTCACCGAAGGTCTCGGCGCGGGTTCGCAGCCGGAAGTCGGCCGCGCGGCGGCGGAAGAATGCATCGACGAGATCATCGATCACCTGTCCAACACCCATATGTGCTTCGTCACCGCCGGCATGGGCGGTGGTACCGGTACCGGTGCCGCTCCTGTCGTGGCGCGGGCCGCGCGCGAGAAGGGCATCCTCACCGTTGGCGTCGTGACCAAGCCGTTCCACTTCGAAGGCCAGCGCCGCATGAAGACGGCCGACATGGGCATCGAAGAGCTGCAGAAATGCGTCGACACGCTGATCGTCATCCCCAACCAGAATCTGTTCCGGCTGGCCAATGACAAGACCACCTTCGCCGATGCCTTCGCCATGGCCGACCAGGTGCTCTATTCCGGCGTCGCCTGCATCACCGACCTGATGGTCAAGGAAGGCCTGATCAACCTCGACTTCGCCGACGTGCGCTCGGTCATGCGCGAAATGGGCAAGGCGATGATGGGCACCGGAGAGGCTTCGGGCGAGGGCCGCGCAATGGCAGCGGCGGAAGCGGCAATCGCCAATCCGCTGCTCGACGAGACCTCGATGAAGGGCGCCAAGGGCCTGCTGATCTCGATCACCGGCGGCCGCGACCTCACCCTGTTCGAAGTCGACGAAGCGGCAACCCGCATCCGCGAGGAGGTCGACCAGGACGCCAACATCATCCTGGGCGCCACCTTCGACGAGGAACTCGAAGGCGTCATCCGCGTCTCGGTGGTCGCCACCGGCATCGACAAATCGGCCGCTGAAATCGCCGCCGCGCCGATCTCGATCCGCGCCGCGCCGCAGAAGCCGGCCGCCCGGCCGGCTGTTGCCGCAGTGGAAAGCCGCCCGGCGCCGGTCCAGCAGGCCGCTTACGAGCCGCGCGCCGTCGATCCGGTCGCGGAAGCGATCCAGTTGGCCGAAGCAAACGCCGCGGCCATGGCTCAGCCGCGCCCGGCACAGGTTGCCCATGCGGACGATTTTCGCCCGCAGAGCAAGATCTTCCAGGCGCCGCCCGCGCAGCCGCAGCCGATGGTGCAGCCGGTCGTCCAGCAGATGATGCAACCGGCTCCGCAGCCGCGCGAAATGCTGCGTGAGGTCCAGCAGCCGGTCGCAATGGCCCCGCAGCGCATGCCGCGCGTCGAGGACTTTCCGCCGGTCGTGAAGGCCGAGGTCGAAGCCAAGAGCCGTCCGGCAGACCACCATGAGAATAGCGGGCCTATGGGCCTGCTGAAGCGTCTGACCAATGGGCTGACCCGCCGCGAGGAGGAGCCCGCACGGCTGCAGCCGGCGCAACCGCGCGAGCCGAAGCTGCGCCAGGCCGCGCCCGAAGTGCGCCGCCTCGCCAGCCAGGACGCGCAGCTCTACGCGCCGCGCCGTGGCCAGTTGGATGAGCAGGGCCGCCTGACGCCACAGACCAGGGCGACTCAGGACGACGATCAGCTGGAGATTCCCGCCTTCCTGCGCCGCCAGGCCAACTGAGTAGTTAACGGACTGTAACAAGTGTTAACAGGCAGGCAAGGAATTGCTTGCCTGTTAACGTTTAAAGTTCTGAAAAATCAAAAGCTTATGGTACCGTACATGTTCCAGTTCGCGGTTACAGAGAGTAAGAAACCGTGATTTGGAGTCTCCTTGCCGGGACATTATCTTCGCCGCCTACCATAGTCGGTCTGCCGGGATTTCGGGGAAGTGGCCCTGCCTGCCGATTTCACAAGAGCCGCGCCCTCGGGCTGGAGAAGCGGACCTAGGCATTTCGGGCTTATGGGGATTGTCTTGCACGACTATCAGACGACAGTGAAGACGCGCGCGTCGCTTACAGGCACCGGCGTTCACAGCGGCAAAGAAGTTTCCATCAGTTTCCTGCCCGCGGATGCCGACACCGGCATCGTGTTCCAGCTTATCAATGAGGAAGGGCAGGGCCGCGAGTTCCGTGCCCTGTTTTCCGAGATCGGTGCCACGGACCTTTGCACCATGCTCGGCGATCCTTCGGGCGAGCACATCGCCACTGTAGAGCACATCATGGCCGCGCTGTTCGGGGTCGGCATCGACAATGTCGTCATTGAGATCGATGGCCACGAAGTTCCCATTCTCGACGGCAGCGCCATGGCCTTCGTGGAAGCCATCGACCAGGCGGGCATCGAAAAATTGCCGGTCAAGCGGCGCTACATCAGGGTCGTCAAGCCGGTCCGCATCGAGAACGGTGCTTCCTGGGCGGAGTTCAGACCCTATGACGGCACCCGCTTCGAGGTCGAGATCGATTTCGAAAGTCCCGCGATCGGGCGTCAGCTCTTTGCTTCCGACATCAATGCCGACATCTTCCGCCGTGACATCGCGCGGGCCCGCACCTTCGGCTTCATGAAGGATGTCGAGCGGCTGTGGGCCGCCGGCTACGCGCTGGGATCGTCGCTGGAGAATTCTCTGGTGATTGGTGACGACAACCGCGTCATCAACATGGGCGGCCTGCGCTACCCCAACGAATTCGTGCGCCACAAGACGCTGGACGCCATGGGCGACCTGGCGCTGGGCGGCGCCCGCTTCATCGGCTGTTTCCGCTCCTATCGCGGCGGCCACAGGCTGAACGCCGCGGCGCTGCGGCGCCTGCTGTCGGACCGCACGGCTTTCGAGATCGTCGAGACGACACGCCGCGAGCGTGGCCGCGCGGCCGAGATGAGCGCCGTCAATGCGCCGCTCTATGCGCCCTGGATGATCTGAATCCCTTAGTTTTTTCGATTCGCTTGGAGATGGCCGGTGTTGCAGGAATGCACCATCGGCTGGTGAAATCGCAGGGATGCCGAGGCTCCGACCGACCGCCACAAAAATGTGCGATTGGCTAGACATAGCGTTGCCCGGCAAGGCGGTTATGGTCTATGGCTGCTGCCGTCGATTAGTGCATGTCGCTCAAAAGTGGGGACCAGTTTTGGGAGAACTGCATGCAACGGGCATTGAAATAACGCCGAAAGGGCGCAATCCAATCATGTTCTTCAAGCGAGTCGGTCAATCGAAAGCGCCGCAGTGGTCTGTTTTCCTGGCGCTTTCGGTGGTTGTTCCATCGCTCTTTCTGTCGGCTTGCATGTCGTCGGAGAAAGATATCGACCTTTCGACCTATGTCGACCATACCGAGCCTGGGGACGTTCTCTACAATCAAGGCCTCGCCAATCTGAATGCCGGGCGGCTGGACGAGGCGAGCAAGAAGTTCGACGCCGTCGACCGCCAGCATCCCTATTCGGAATGGGCCCGCAAATCGATGGTGATGGGCGCGTTCGCCGATTATCGCAAGGGCAGTTACGATGAAGCGATCTCGTCAGCTAAACGCTATCTGGCGCTTTATCCTTCCACCGATGACGCCCCCTATGCGCAGTACATCATCGGCCTGAGCTACTATCGCCAGATCAAGGATGTGACGCAGGATCAGAAGGAAGCGCGCCAGACCGTGCAGACGATGCAGGATCTGGTGACGCGCTGGCCGAACTCCGAGTATGTCGAGGACGCCAAGCAGAAGATCCGCTTTGCCAACGACCAGCTCGCCGGCAAGGAAATGCAGATCGGCCGCTACTATCTGGAGCGCCGCGAATACATCGCCGCCGTCAAGCGCTTCCGCACCGTGGTGGAGAACTATTCCAACACGCGTCATGTGGAAGAAGCGCTGGCCCGCCTCACCGAAAGCTACTACGCAATGGGGCTGACCTCGGAGGCCCAGACCGCCGCCGCGGTGCTCGGCACCAACTACCCTGACAGCCCATGGTATAAGGATTCCTACAAGCTCCTGCAGAGCAACGGGCTGGCGCCGCGCGAGAATGCCGGGTCGTGGATATCCAAGGCCGGGAAGCTGATCACCGGCGCCTGACCCGCGGTACCTCGGACCGAAGCGTGCATAGCGCGCTTTTTCGGATTGATCCGATGCGCAAACAAAAAGATAGTGCGGCGCTGCGACTCCAATCGGTCGCGTGCCGCTTTGAAGCGCGTCGTGCTTGAACGGATCCATGCGACGCGCTTTAAGTCTTTTGCTTTCGTGCATGTCGTATCCCAAAACCGGGTCCACTTTTGGGCGGCATGCAATAGGTCCGGGTTCTGATGCTTTCCAGACTGTCGATCCGCGATATCGTCCTGATCGAGAAGCTGGATATCGACTTCCAGCCGGGCCTTTCCGTGCTGACGGGCGAAACCGGCGCCGGCAAATCCATCCTGCTCGATGCCCTGTCGCTGGCGCTCGGGGCGCGCGGCGACGCCTCGCTGGTGCGTCATGGCGCGGCACAGGGCCAGGTCATCGCCGTCTTCGATGTGCCGCGCAACCATCCGGTTCGCGCGCTGCTTGCCGAAAACGCCATAGAGGATGATGGCGACGTCATATTGCGCCGTGTGCAAACGGCGGACGGCCGCACGCGCGTGTTCGTCAACGATCAGCCATCCAGCGTGACCCTGATGCGCGATGTCGGCCGCGCGCTGGTCGAGATCCACGGCCAGCACGATGAGCGCGCCCTGGTCGATCCCGGCGCACACCGTGACGTGCTCGACGCATTCGGCGGCCACCTTGGCGTCGTTCGCTCGACCGGCGAGGCCTGGCGGCATTGGCGCGCCGGCGAGCAGGAGCTTTCGCGCCACCGCGCCAAGGTGGCGGCAGCGGCGCGCGAGGCCGACTACCTGCGCGCCGCGGTTGCGGAACTGACCAGGCTCGATCCCCAGCCCGGCGAGGAGACGGAACTTGCCGAACTGCGCGCCCATATGATGCGCGCCGAGAAGATCGCTTCCGAAATCCATGATGCGCAGGATGTGCTGTCGGGCCCGTCCTCGCCCTTGCCGCAGCTCGCCAGCCTGTTGAGACGGCTGCAGCGCAAGGCGACGGAAGCACCCGGCCTGCTCGAAGACGTGGTCAAGTCGCTGGACGAAGCCATGCTGTCGCTTGATGCGGCGCAGTCGGGCGTCGAGGCCGCGCTCCGCGCCACCGAATATGACCCGCAAAGGCTGGAGAAAGCCGAGGAGCGGCTGTTCTCGCTGCGCGCCGCCTCGCGCAAGCATAGCGTCGCCGTCGACGATTTGGCGCAATTGCGCGACACGATGGTTGCCGATCTCGCCGATCTCGATGCCGGCGAGGAGCGCCTGCACGGGCTGGAAAAGCAGGCCGCCGCCGCCCGCGAGGCCTATGACATTGCCGCCGCACGGCTTTCCTCGCTTCGCCATGCGGCGGCCGTCGGGCTGACCAAGGCGGTGATGGCCGAATTGCCGGCGCTGAAGCTCGAACGCGCCGCCTTCATCGTCGAGATGAAGAGTGAGGCCGAGAGCCGGACGGAAGAGGGCATCGACCAGATCGAGTTCTGGGTACGCACCAATCCCGGCACACGGCCCGGGCCGATGATGAAGGTGGCCTCCGGCGGCGAACTCTCCCGCTTCCTGTTGGCGCTGAAGGTGGCGCTGGCCGACCGTGGCTCGGCCCCGACCTTAGTTTTCGACGAAATCGACACCGGCGTTGGTGGCGCCGTGGCGGACGCGATCGGCCAGAGGCTGGCGCGGCTGTCGAAGCGCGTGCAGGTGCTTTCGGTCACCCACGCGCCGCAGGTGGCGGCGCGCGCGGCGACGCATTTCCTGATCTCCAAATCGGGCAGCACCGACCGCGTGGCGACCGGCATCGCCGAGATGGACAGGACGGCGCGGCAGGAAGAGATCGCGCGTATGCTGGCCGGCGCCACCATCACCGACGAGGCGCGCGCCGCCGCCGAGCGGCTGCTGCGCGAAAACACCAACGCGGCATGAGAATATCCGGCGTCATGGACCGAGTCAGGATATGGCTCCATCCTGCTGTTCAGGAATGATTTTCCCGAAATCCTGATTTATTGTGACGTGCCATTGTCCAAGGAAGCTTTCCATGTCGGAAAAACCAGTCGATTCGCTTGATGAAAGCGAGGCGGAAGCCGAGCTGAAGCGCCTTGCGGCGGAGATCGCCGAGCACGATCGGCGCTACCATACCGAGGATGCGCCTGTCATCACCGATGCGGAATATGACGCCCTGACACGACGCAATCTCGCCATCGAGGAACGCTTTCCCGGTCTTGTGCGCGAGGATTCGCCGTCGCGCAGGGTCGGCGCGCCGCCGGCGGAGGGCTTCGCCAAGGTGCGCCACGCCGTGCCGATGCTCAGCCTCGCCAAGGCCTACACCGACGAGGACGTCGCCGATTTCATCGTGCGCGGCCGGCGGTTCTTCGACCGCGACAAGGATCTCGACATCGCCTTCACCGCCGAGCCGAAGATCGACGGGCTGTCGGCTTCTCTGCGCTATGAAAAGGGTGTCTTCGTGCAGGGCGCGACGCGCGGCGACGGTGCCGTGGGCGAGGACATCACCGCCAACCTCAGGACCATCGCCGACATTCCAGCGCGGCTGAAAGGCTCGGGCTGGCCTGACATCATCGAGATACGCGGCGAGGTCTATATGACCTATGCCGAATTCGAGGCGCTGAAGGCACGCTCGGCCGCGGCGGGCGGCCAGGATTATGTCAATCCGCGCAACACGGCCGCCGGCTCGCTGCGCCAGAAGGATTCTTCCGTCACCGCCAGCCGCAACCTCAAATTCTTCGCCTATGCATGGGGCTACACCACGGAAGATCCAGCCCCGACCCAGTATGATTCGGTCCAGAAATTCGCCGATTGGGGGTTCAAGATCAGTCCGCTGATGGTGCGGGCGAAGTCGGTCGAGGAACTGGTCGCGCATTATCACCGGATCGAGGAGCAACGCTCGTCACTGGGCTATGACATAGACGGCGTCGTCTACAAGGTCGATCAACTCGAATTGCAGCGCCGCTGGGGTTTCGTCACCGGTGAGCCACGCTGGGCCGTCGCGCACAAATTCCCGGCCGAGCAGGCGATGACGACGGTGGAGAAGATCGATATCCAGGTCGGCCGCACCGGCACGCTGGCGCCGGTCGCACGGCTGGCACCTGTGACCGTCGGCGGTGTCGTGGTCGAGAATGTCACGCTGCACAATGAGGATTACATCAAGGGCTTTGACAGCAATGGCCTGCCGATCCGCGACGGCATCGACGTGCGCATCGGTGATACGGTGGTCATCCAGCGGGCAGGGGATGTGATCCCACAGATCGTCAGCGTCGTCATCGACAAGCGCCCGGCCGATGCGGTGCCTTACGAGTTTCCGCATACTTGTCCGGTTTGCGGCTCGCCGGCGACGCGCGAAATCAACGAGAAGACCGGCAAGGAGGATTCGCGCCGCCGCTGCACCGGCGAACTGATCTGCCCGGCGCAGGCCGTGGAAGGGCTGCGGCACTTCGTGTCGCGCGGCGCCATGGACATAGAAGGCCTCGGCGCTGAAAACATCGACCTGTTCTTCAATTCTGGACTGGTCAAGACAGCCGCCGATATCTTCACGCTCCGGGATCGCCGTCCGGCCGTCACCAGGGCGCTGGCCGAGCGGCGCGAGGAGCAGGCCAGGCAGCGCGAGGCCGCGTCCGGCAAGACGCGCAAGAATGTGCGCGGCGTCGAGGACCGCAATTATGAAGGTCTCGACAAGCTGTTCGCGGCCATAGACGCGCGCCGCGAACCGGAACTCGATCGTTTCATTTTTGCGCTCGGCATCCGCCACATCGGCGAGACGACGGCGGCCGTGCTTGCCCGGACATTCTCGACGATCGAGGAGTTGATCCGCGTCGGCAAGGAGACGGCGGCGGCGGAGGACCCGCACACAGTCTTCCCATCGATCAACGGCATCGGCGACACGGTGATCGATGCGCTGCGCAATTTCTTCGGCAATGAGCGCAATGACGACGTGCTCGACAAGCTGCTCGAGCAGGTCAAGCCGAAACCGTATATCGTCACGATTTCGGCCGACAGCGAGGTCGCCGGCAAGACTATCGTGTTCACCGGTTCGTTGGAGAAGATGACGCGCTCCGAAGCCAAGGCGATGGCCGAACGGCTCGGCGCCAAGGTGGCTGGTTCGGTCTCGGCCAAGACCGATCTGGTGGTGGCGGGACCGGGTGCCGGCTCCAAGCTCAAGCTTGCCGGTGAACTCGGTGTCGAAGTCATCGACGAGGACACCTGGCTGCAGCGGGTCGGCAAGGCGTGATGGACAGTACGTTCAAAGGATTTGGCCCAAAGGCCATTCCGTTCCTGAAGGCGCTCGATTTCCACCAGAGCCGGGAGTGGTTCCTGGAGAACCGCGAGCTGTTCGAAAAGGAATTGCGCGATCCCCTGGGCGATCTCGTCGAAGCGCTGACGCAGCGTTTCCTGGCAGCCGGGCTCGGTCTGCGCGGGGATCGCAAGAAATCGCTGTTCCGTATCAACCGCGACGTGCGCTTCGCCAAGGACAAGCGGCCCTACAACCGGCATCTCTCCGCGATCCTGTCGCCCGACGGCAGCAAGATGGAGCAAGGCGTGTTCTACGTCCATATCGGGCTGGAGGGTTGCTTTGCCGGTGTCGCCTGGTGGCAGCCGGAAGCGGCGCTGCTGTTGTCGATGCGCCGGGCCATCGAGACGTGGCCCGAGAGGTTTCGCGCCATGGTGAAGGCGTTGAACAAGAATGGCCTCGAGCTCGATGCCGAAGGCGGCATGAAACGCACGCCGCGTGGCTTCGAGCATGTCGAGGACAAAGATCTCGTTGCCGCCATCCGCAACCGGCATTTTGTTGTTCGCCACGTCATCGATCCGGCTGGTATCCACGGACCAGAACTGGTCGAGGAACTCGTCGATTTCACTTTGCGGGCCAAGCCGCTGCTCGACTGGGGCAGGGCGATCGAGGGTAAAATCGCGGACGATTGAAGAGTCGACACCGCGATCCGGCGATCATTTCCGCTGATCGTTCGGCTCAAGCGAATTCGTGTGACAAGGCGGGGCATGCCACCTACATACCGCCACTCCCTTTATTGTGCATGCCGTTGTCCCAAAACCGCCACGCACTTTGGGCGACATGCATCAGGAGTGATCGATGGCGACGGACGCTATTTCCGAAAGCGGCGGCAAGAGCGAGTTCTGGCAGGGCGTGCGGCTGTCCATGCCGGTCGTGGTGGCGTCGGCGCCCTTTGCCGTGCTGTTCGGGGCGCTTGCCGTCGACCAGGGCTTCTCGGTTTTCGAAGCCTTCCTGATGAGCGCATTGGTGTTCGGCGGCGCCAGCCAGATGGTGGGCATCCAGCTGTTCGGCCAGCATGTCGCGCCATGGCTGATCGTGCTTTCGATCTTCGCCGTCAACTTCCGCCACGTGCTCTATTCCGCCGGGATCGGCCGGCGCATCGCGCACTGGCCTGTCATCCAGCAGGCGCTCGGCTATTTCATCCTCACCGATCCGCAATACGCGGTTGCCGAAGCGCGGGCGCAATCGGGGCAGACCGTCGGCTTTGCCTGGTATCTGGGGCTCGGCCTGCCGGTCTATCTGTTCTGGATCACCGAAAGCGCGCTTGGGGCGGTGTTCGGCAAGCTCATTCCCGACACGCATGCGCTGGGCATCGATTTCCTGCTGCCGATCTATTTTCTTGGCCTCGTGATGGGTTTTCGCAAGCGGCCGCTATGGCTGCCGGTGGTCGTCGCCAGCGGCTGCGCCTCGATCATCGCCTACAAGACGGTCGGCTCACCCTGGCACGTCTCGATCGGCGCCGTCGCCGGCGTGCTGCTCGCCGTCATCCTGCCACCGCACCATAGCGGCGTGGGAGAGCGGCCATGAGCACGACATTCTGGATCATCATCGCCGGCGCAATCGCGACCTATCTCACGCGCATCGGCGGGCATCTGGTCATCTCCCGCTTCGAAAACATTCATCTGCGCGTGGAAGCCGGCCTCAATGCGGTGCCGGCGGCGGTGCTGACGACGCTGGTGGCGCCGGAGCTGTTGAACGCCGGACCGGCGGAATGGGCGGCGCTGGTCGTCACGGCGACGGTTTCGCTGCGTGGCGGGCTGATGGCGATGTTTCTGGCGGGTGCCGCGGTGCTGATCCTGGCGCGGCAGTTCATCGGATAAGAGCTCTGCCTCGCGATGCTTCCGACGTAGGCGCCGCCCCCTCATTGCCCTGCCGGGCATTTCTCCACGTATAGGGACGGGGGGAAAGACACTGTCATCGACGATTTCGCCAGTTTTCCTCGCTGCGGCGAAGGTTGCGACAGCTCCCTTCTCCCCGTCACTATACGGGGAGAAGGTGCCGGCAGGCGGATGAGGGGCAGCGCCAGCCTTCCAAGCTGAATATCGGCCGCCTCAAATCTTGGCGTCATGCGGCAGCGGCGCGGTCGCCTTTTGCAGCCAGGCCAGCGTTTCGCCGTCGAGCATCGGTCCGATCTCCGCCAGCACGCGGGCGTGGTAGGTGTCCAGCCAGTGCAGTTCCTCGCGCGTCAGCAGGTCCGACCGCACCAGCCTGACATCGATCGGCGCCAGCGTCAGCGTCTCGAAGCCATGCATGGCAATGTCGCCGCCCTCGATCTGTTCGGCCGGCGTCACCAGGATCAGGTTCTCGATGCGGATGCCGTAGGAGCCTTCCTTGTAGTAACCGGGCTCGTTGGACAGCATCATGCCCTCGAGCAGCTTTTCGGTGCCGGTGCGCGCAATGCGCTGCGGACCCTCATGCACGGCCAGATATGAGCCGACGCCATGGCCGGTGCCATGGGCGAAGTCGCAGCCGTGCTTCCACAGCGCCATGCGCGCGACGGCGTCGATTTCCGAGCCACGCGTGCCGGCGGGAAAGCGCAGCGTCGAAATGCCGATCATGCCTTTCAGCACCAGGGTGAAGCGTTCGCGCATCTCCTCGGTTGGCTGGCCGATCGGCACGGTGCGGGTGATGTCGGTGGTGCCGTCCTGATATTGCGCGCCGGAATCGAGCAGGAACAGCTCGCCGGCCTCAAGCCTGCGGCTGGTGGCGCGTGACACGCGGTAATGCATGATGGCGCCGTTGGGGCCGGCGCCGGAAATGGTGTCGAAGGAGACGTCGCGCAGCGGCATCTGGGTCTCCTCGCCGGTCTGCCGGCGCGTCTCTTCCAGCCTGGTGACAACGGCGATCTCGTCGAGGGAGCCGGGTTTCTGGCGCTCCAGCCAGCACAAGAGCTTGGCCACCGCGGCACCGTCGCGACGATGGGCGGCGCGCGAGCCGTTGATCTCGGCCTGGTTCTTGGTGGCGCGCGGGATGCGGGCCGGGTCGGGCGCGGCGATCACCGTGCCGCCATTGTCCTCGACCAGCATGCGCAGCCTGTCGGCCGCGAGCACCGGGTCGAGCGCGATCTTGGCGCCGCCCTTGGCGAGGGCCACGATCGCCGCTTCGAATTCGCCGGGCTCATGCGGATCAGCGAGCTGCGTGAGATAGGCCGCGACCTGGCGCGAGAATTTGCGCTTGTCCATGAACAGCTGGTGCGATCCATCGGCGGCAAGGACGGCGAAGCCGAGCGCCAGCGGCGTGTGCGGCACGTCACCGCCACGGATATTGAAGGCCCAGGCGATGGAGGAGGGGTCGGTCAGCACCGCATGGGTGGCGCCCTCCTTGCCGATTGCTGTTGCCAGCCGCGCCAGCTTGTCCTTGGCGAGCTCGCCGGCAAAGCCGATCGGGTGAAGCTCGACCGGGGTCACAGGCGCGGCGGGCTGGTCGTTCCAGATGATGTCGATCGGGTTCCTGTCGAGTGGCACCAGCACGGCGCCCGTCTTGTCGGCCGAGGCCTGCAGCGCCTTGACCTCGCTGATCGTGTGCAGCCATGGATCGAAGCCCAGCCGCGCGCCCTTGCCGATATTGTCCCGGAGCCAGACGGCGGGCGGATTGTCGACGAGGCTTTCGATCGAAAAGATGTCGAGGTCCACCTCGTTGCGCACCTGCAGCGTGTAGCGCCCGTCGATAAAGACGAAGGCGCGGTCGCGCAGGACGATGGCGACGCCGGCCGAGCCGCTGAAGCCGGTCAGCCATTTTAGCCGCGCCGAACGGTCGGCGACATATTCGCCCTGATGCTCGTCGGCGCGTGGAACGATGAAGCCGTCCAGGCCATTGGCCGCCAGCCATTGGCGCAGCAGCGTCACGCGCGGCTTGCCGACCGCCGGATCGCCCGCGGAATCGAAGGTCTGGAACATGATGGGCCTCCTGATGTCAGTTCGACCGTAGCCTATGGACCTGGAAATCGGAATCGATTTCCGGCTGGCGCAAACTGCTACAGCGTCGCCAGGCTGACAACCGATCGGGCTTGGTCCAGTGGCAGCACGAAGGTCGATGCCGCTGAAACACGCTTTCCAACCATGCTCGCGATCGCACGGATGGTGCTGTTGGACGTGAGGCCGCTGGGGCGTCGACGGCAGGCCAACTATCCTGCCGGCCTCAATGCTTGAGGTGGATCGTCACCCAGCCTTCGCGGTGCAGGGTGCGCACGTGGCGGAAGTTCTGGCCGACATAGGCCGAGATGACGGCGTCGCGCTGGCGATCGAGAATGCCTGACAGCACGATCGAGCCGCCGAGCGCGATGTGCCCGGCCATTTGCGGCGCCAGCCGCATCAGCGGCCGTGCCAATATGTTGGCGACGATGAGATCGAAGGGTGCACGCTTGCCGAAGATCGGGTGGTGAAAGCCCGGTGCGGTCACCGTTTCGACGAGCCCCTTGACGTGGTTCAGCCGCGCATTGGCGGCGGCGACCTTCACCGCCACCGGATCGATGTCGGTGGCGAGCACCGAAATATGCGCCAGCTTGGCGACGGCGATCGCCAGCACCGCGCTGCCCGTGCCAAGGTCGAGCGCGTTGCGCGGGTGCTCGCGCCGCACCACTTTCTCCAGCATTTCGAGGCATCCCGCGGTTGTGCCGTGATGGCCGGTGCCGAAGGCAAGGCCTGCCTCGATCTCGATGGCGAGTTCGCCGCTGCGGCGTTTCCTGCGGTCATGCGCGCCGTGGACGAAGAAACGGCCGGCGCGCACCGGCTTCAGGCCTTCCAGCGAACGCGCCACCCAATCGATGTCGGGCAGCTTTTCGCGCTCGACCGGTTTTGACAGAGTGAGGCCGGCCAGAACGTCCTTCACCCGCGCCTCGACCGCGTCGACGTCGCCGTCGGCGTAGAGCGAGACTTCGTGCATGTCCTGGTCTTCGTCGACCTCCAGCACGGCGATCGGCAGGCCTTCGTCCTCGAAGGCCATTTCGAGCGCCGCGAAAATGCGTTCAGCCTCGATCTTCCCGGTGGTGAAATGGAGTCGCGTCTGAGTCATGTAGACTGGGTTTCTTCTTTGAGCTTGATCTTGTCCGAAAACGGGTTCCGCTTTTCGCTTACGCGGTCCTTCGCTTCGGGATCAAGCCTAGCCCTTGGCGGCAAGACGCTTCAGCTTCTCAACGGCGGTGTCGGCACTTTCCCCATAGGCGATGGTTCCGGCGAAGTCTCCCTTGCCATTCAACAGCAGCACCGAGGCCGTGTGGTCCATCGTGTAGTCGCCGTCGCCGGTGTCGACCTTCTTCCAGTAGATGCCGAAGGACTTGGCCATGGCATGGACCTTGTCCGGGTCACCGGTGATACCGGTGATACGGTCGGAGAAATTGCTGACATAGGCGTTCATCACCTGCGGCGTGTCGCGCGCCGGATCGATCGAGACGAAATATGCGTGCAAGTTCTTGCCGTCGTCACCGAGCGTCTTCAGCCAGCCGGAGAGTTCGAACAGCGTGGTCGGGCAGACCTCGGGGCAGTGGGTGAAGCCGAAGAAGACGACGCTCGGCTGTCCCCTGAAGGCGGCCTCGGTGATCGGCGCGCCTTTCTGGTCGACCAGGGTGAACGGGGCTCCGAACGGTTCGCCGCCATAGTGGCCGCGATACCAGTCGAAGGTCAGCCAACCTATGCCGGCCGCCATCAGGACGAGAATGCCGATCAGGATAGAACGCATCATCAGAAAAGTCCGCCTGCAGAAATCATCGCGCCGGCTCAGTGCGCCGGTGCGACAGTCTTAGCGGTTCGACCTTGCCCAGGCAAAGTGCCGCGTTGCCGCAACCGCATATGGTGTTGAGGTTGCTGCTTGCAAAGCAGCCCACCTCGCCCCACCTGAGACCGGCTACTCGAACCGCAGGAGGCTTCCTTGCAAAGACCGATTGGGCCAAAACTGATCGGCGGCGCTCTGGCCGCATGCCTTGTCCTTGGTGCTGGGGGCGCCATTGCCGAGGAAGTCGGCAAGGTTGGCGTCGACTGGGTCGGCAATGACATTATGATTGACGCGATCAAGGACCCCAAGGTTGATGGGGTGACCTGCCATGTCGCCTATTTCGACCGAAGCATCGTCGATAGGCTGCACAAGGGCAACTGGTTCGAAGATCCCAGCGATTCCTCGATCTCGTGCCGCCAGACCGGCCCGATCACCATCGGCGATATCGATATGGGCGAGAGCGGCGAGGAGGTGTTCAAACAAGGCCTCAGCCTGATCTGGAAGAAGCAGGTGGTGAACCGCATCTACGACAAGACCAACGAGACCTTGATCTATCTGTCGCACTCGCGCCAGGTGCAGAACGGCTCCGCGAAGATGTCGGTCACGACGGTGCCGCTCTACGGCCAGAACGTGGTGTGGACCAAGGGCAAGCCGAAATAGGCTGATCGGAACTCTTTCCGGAACCGGCTTGACGGATAATTGGTCCCGCTTGCGGGAACAATTGCTCTGACGTAAAGCCGCGCCCATGGACCGTTCCGAAAACCTCGTCCTGAAAGATCCCGAGCCGCGCATCCACCCGACCGCGGAGCTGAAGGCGTGCAAGCTTGGCCGCTATACCTCGATCGGCGAGCGGGTGGTGCTGCGCGAGGTGAGCGTGGGGGATTTTTCCTATTTCGAGCGCCATGCGGAGGCGATCTACACGAGCATCGGCAAATTCTGCTCGATCGCCGCCAACAGCCGCATCAATGCGCTGGAGCATCCGATCGAACGGCTGACCCAGCACAAGGTCAGCTATCGGCCAAACGAGTATTTTCGCTGGTTGGGCGTCGATGCCGCATTTCGCGAGCGGCGGCAGGCGAAGGCCGTGGCCATCGGCCACGATGTCTGGATCGGCCATGGAGCGGTGGTCATGCCTGATATCACCATCGGCAATGGGGCCGTCATCGGCGCCAATGCGGTGGTGACTCACGATGTGCCGTCCTACACGATCGTGGCCGGCGTGCCGGCGAAGCCGCTCAGGCCGCGCTTCGCTCCTGAAATCGCGGCGCGGATCGAAGCTCTCGCCTGGTGGGACTGGCCGGTCGAGAAACTCGCCAAGGCGGTTCCCGACATCCAGGCAATGCCGATCGAGGCCTTCCTCGATCGCTGGGAAAACGATGCCGTTTGAGCCTGAAGTGATCGTCTGTTTGTATGCTGGTCGGCGCTTTCGGGAAATCACGCTCCGCGCCACGGACTGAAACCCCTTCCGCCATGCGGGGGTGGCGCGGCGGAAGGGGCTGGAGGTAAACCGCCGTGAAGCGGACGGAACAGGGACTTTTGCCTGCACGGTTACCATGACATTGAACCGGTAAGGTCTGTTTTTCACCGTATGCGCGCATTGCGTGCATTCAATTGCAGCGGTTGTATTTATTGTCTGCGGGAACCCGAACGGTCGCCGGTTGTTTCTCATCGCGGCAGCCATTGAGGGACCTCCACAGATGGAAAAGCTCTTCACCAGGATCGCCAACCGGGTCGCCCACATAACCGGCCTGTCACCGACATTTGCCGTCTGCTGCCTGGTCGTAGTCATCTGGGCGGCGAGTGGGCCGTTGTTCAATTTCTCGGACACCTGGCAGTTGGTGATCAACACCGGCACGACCATCGTCACCTTCCTGATGGTGTTTCTCATCCAAAACACCCAGAATCGGGACGGCGCGGCGATCCAGGCCAAACTCGATGAACTGATCCGGGTCAGCGAGGGCCGCAACCGCTTCATCGGCATCGAGCACCTGACGGAATCCGAGGTCGAGGAAATCCGCGACAAGTGCGAGCAGGCGGCGCGCCGGCACGATGAGAAGATCGCCGCCATGGCCGCAAAGAAGGCCGTGGCGCAAAAACGAACTCCGAAAAAGCGCGCGGCCTAAAGACTCGAGCTTAGTCTTTCATGAAGGCCGCGAACGCGTCCTTGTAGTTTGGATGCCAGCGTGACAAAGCGGGGCGGTTTTCGATGATGTCTCCGGCCGCCCATGCCATGCGCTTCTCGTCCAGCGGCCGCGCCGTCTCGTTGTCGGGACACAGGATGTAGAAGTCGCCCCGGACCAGCGATTCCAGCATGAAATCAACGACCTGTTCGCCTGTCCAGGCGCCGGCGGGCTTTTCCGTCGCCCCTATGGTGAGGCCGGTATAGGTGAAGCCGGGGATGAGCAGATGGGCCGACAGACGGGCACCGGGCTCGTTGCGCAGCGCATGCGCCAGGCCTTCGGTGAATGTCTTAACCCCGGCCTTGGAGACATTGTAGGCGAGGTTGCCGGGTGGTGTGGTGATGCCTTGCTTGGAGCCTGTGTTGACGATGAGGCCCGGCCTGCCTGAGGCCAGCATGCGCGGGGCGAAAGCTTCGACGCCATGCACGACGCCCCAGAAATTGATATCGAGCAGCCGTTTCCAGGCGTCGCGGTTTTCCCAGGGCTTTCCGGGGTTGTCGCCGACACCGGCATTGTTCATCAGCAGCGAGATGTCGCCGAAGGCGCCGAATGCCCGGTCGGCTAGACGATCGACCTCATCGGCGTTCGAAACGTCGGCGGCGACCGCAAGCACAGCGTCATTGCCGGCGATCGCGGAGATGGCCCGGGAAGCATCGTCAAGGCGCGCGCCGCCAATGTCGGCGAGCACGATCTTCATTCCCATCAGCGCCAGCCGCTTGGCGGCCGCGAGACCAATTCCGCTGGCGGCGCCGGTGATGATAGCGGTCCTGCCTGGCTCAAGGGCGGGCAGGGCGGTCTGAATCTCGGTGTCGGGGATCATCGGCGATGGCTTCCTTCTTCGATAGCGCCGAACTTAGCGCCGCGACGGGCTTGCGCAAGCCCTTCGGGCAGCGGCGCTCAAGGCCCCGTGGCGCACACTGAAAGTGGTGTTTCATGCATGTCCTTGTCCCCAAACCGCAGCGCGTTCCCCAGCGGGAGAGATGGGTTCGGGTTGACCATGCCGGCCGAGGCTGCGCATGCTGCCCCGGCAAATGGAGATTTTCGATTGACGGACTGGGTCGCAATTCTGAAGGAGCAGACCGCCACCGGCGAACAGATGGGGCGCGAGGTACCGCAGATGCTGGCCAACCCCGACATCACCGAAGCCCAGGTGAAGACGTTGTTTTCAGCGCTGGAAAAGCAGGCCGATTTCGTCGAGAAACTGCGCATGGCGCTGGAAAAGTTCGGCCATGATTTCTCGATCATCAAGGCCGCGGAACGGCTGGAGGAGCGCTATGCCGATCTGGCCGCCGCGGTGGCGGAAAAACTGAAAGAGATGCGCGGCTAAGCAATTCGCGGCTAAGCAATTGCAGGAAAAGTGCGAAGCGGTTTTCCGCCCGGAATTGCGCCGAACCCAAGAGCAATTCCAGGAAAGTGCGAAGCGGTTTTCCGTCCGGCATCGCGCCGAGCGATGAGCCTGCGTGTTATTTTTCGAGAACGCGCGAAAAACGCGTGTCCGGTACAAGCCACACCAGGGCGATAGCGACGTAGAGCGCCACACCGATCCACCGGTTGAGGAAGGTAAGCGCGATCGCCGCGAGGTAGACGGCGAGGGAAAGCCTTCCCTTGCGGTCCCGGCCGATCGCCTTGGCGAAGGCGGTGTCCGGCCCGTGCAGCCGATGCAGGGTAATGACCAGGATGCCGTAAGCGGCGGCACACATTGCAAGGTCGAAACCGTAAACCGCGACCGGAACCGTGGCGAAATGGTTCTCGCCCATGAAAGCCGTCGTTACCGGCATCAGGGATAACCAGAACAGCAGATGCAGGTTTGCCCACAGCACGCCACCATCGACGCGCTGCACGGTGTGGAACATGTTATGCAGGTTGTTCCAGTAGATGCCGACATTGACGAAGGAGAGCACGTAGCAGAGGAAGATCGGCAGTTGTGGCACCAGGGTGGAGAAATCCTCGCCTTCCGGCACTTTCAGGTCCAGCACCATGATGGTGATGATGATGGCCACCACGCCGTCGGTGAATGCCTCGACCCTGCCTTTGCCCATGATCACCGCCCTGCCTAAAAGGAATTGTCGAAAGACAGCAAATTGTTAGCTCATCTGGCCGGTTCGATAAACGGCATGCGACAAATCCTCAACCATGGCAGGGGAACTTTCGCGCCAGGCCGCCGATGGTGCTGACAGGCATTGGCTGGTTGTTGACCTTTCTGCTCCCGGCTCTTGCCTTCCTCGCGCCGAAGATCGCGCCCAGCTTTGCCTGCAAATGGACCTGGTTGCACCGGATATACGGCACAAATCCGCTTCGTGATTGGACCGGGATCAATGGCTCCGGTCCGTCCTTTTCGGCTCGTGCTTTCCTCTCCAGGCTTTCCTCTCCAGGCTTTCCGGCCTGTTGTGTCAGGAGCCCGCCAACCGGCCGGAACGCCGCGGATGAAAACGCGTTAGGGTCGCGATCCCCCAAACCGGAACGAGGTTGGCATGGGCTTTCCCGATTTGGCGCATAAGCAAGAGGCAACTCGCGGCGACGGTCTTGCCATCCCGACCGTCGCCGCGATGATCGCCGTGCTGTTTGCCGGCAGCACGGTGCTGACGCCGCTCTATATCCTCTACAAGCAGCAATTCGGCTTTTCACAGATCACGCTGACGTTGATCTACGCGGTCTATGTCGTGGGAAACCTAGGAGCCTTGCTGCTGTTCGGCGGCGTGTCGGATGTTGTCGGGCGCCGGCCCGCCGCTCTCGGGGCGATGATCGTTGCCATCGTCAGCGCGATCGTCTTCCTGTTCTCCGAGAATGTTCTTTCGCTGGATATAGCGCGCATCCTGAGCGGGCTCGGCATCGGTATCGGCGCGGGGTCCGGAACCGCCTGGATTGCTGAACTTCTCTCCCGTACCGACAGGTCGCGCGCCAGCGTGATCGCCACCAGCACCAATTTCCTCGGCCTCGGCTTTGGCGCGCTTGTCTCGGGACTGTTGGCTCAATATGAGCCCTGGCCTTTGCGCCTCGTCTTCGTCACCTATCTCTTGGCGCTTGCAGTGGTGACGATCCTGGTCTGGCGCACCCGCGAAACCGTGGCGAAGCCAGGCAGCCTCAGGCGCATTTCCATACGGCCGCAATTCTCCGTGCCGCAGGAAATCCGCGCGCGCTTTGTTGCGCCGGCGGTTACCGGCTTTGGTGCCATGGCGTTGGTCGGCTTCTACGCTGCAGTGGCGCCAAGCATCCTGGCGCAGCAGCTTCATGAGGCCAACCACGCTGTTGCCGGTGCGCTGTTCTTCGAACTAGCGATCGTCGCGGCGGCCAGCATCGTGGTGCTGATGCGCGTGCAGAGCAACAGGGCCATGCTGGCCGCGCTGGGCTTGATGATCCCGAGCGTCCTGCTGGTGGTCGCGGCACAGATATCGGCCTCGATGGCGCTGATGATCGTGGCCACCGCCTGCTGCGGCGTCGTGGCGGCGCTTGGCTACCGGGGCGGCCTGCAGGTGGTGAACGAGATCGCGCCGAAGGATCGCCGGGCGAAAGTCGTCTCCAGCTTCTTCATCTGCTGCTTTGTCGGCAACGCCTTGCCCGTGATCGGCATCGGCATCGTCTCTACCTATGCCGGTTCCGTCGCCGCGAGCCTTGCCTTCGCCGGCATCATCATCGTGTTTGCGCTGGTGGCGCTGGCCTTCGGGGTGAAGCACAGCCGGTAACACGACGCGGTGCCCGGCCTCAGCCGTTCGGCGCTCCCGGAGAAAGATGCGCGCGCTGGCGCGGCACACCAAGCCCGGTATCCGGCGGCTCGCCCGCTGCGGGCCTGTTCTCGATCATATGGACGGTGCGCCAGCCACCAAAGCGGTAATAGGCCGCGGCCAGAACCAGCGAGGTGATCGAACCCGCCGGGAAACTCCACCACAGCGCCTCCTCGCCGATCACACCGCGCATGAAATAGGCAAAGCCGGTGCGCACGACCAACACCGAGATCACCAGGATGATCAATGGCGGCATCACGGCACCGGTGGCGCGCACCGTCGCGAACAGAACGATGGTGGCGCCGAACAGGATGAACGACCAGGACGCGACATTGTTGATGTGGGCGGCAATGTCGATCGCCGCGCTGTCGCTGCTCAGGAACAGGCTGAGGATCGAGCGGTCGAAAACCCAAAGCAGCGCGACCAGGGCGCCGGTCAGGACGAGATTGAAGCCGACGCCGGAGGCAGCGACGCGGCCGATCCGGTCCCAGCGGCCGGCGCCGACATTCTGCGCCGCCATGGAGGAGACCGCGGCGCCGATGGCGAGCGCCGGCATCTGGATGTAAGTCCACAGCTGCGCGGCGATGCCATACGCCGCGGCGACCTGCGACCCGTATGAATTGACGATGCCCATCACGGTCAGCGCGGCCGCCGAGATGACGATCATCTGCAAGCCCATCGGCACGCCCTTGAAGACGACGATGCGCAATAGGGTGGGGTCGGGCCGCAGCAGGGCGAGGTTGGCGCCGGCCAGCCGCAGCGGATGCTTGCGGGCGTAGAGCACGACAAGGATGGCGATCACGCTCACCGTCTGGCCGATCAGCGTCGAGGTCGCCGATCCGGCGATGCCGAGTTCGGGAAACGGGCCGATACCGCGGATGAGCAGGGGATTGAGCACAATGTCGAGAACGACCGCCAGCGCCATGAAGATGAAGGGCGTGCGCGAATCGCCGGCGCCGCGCAGCACGGTCATGACGAAGGACAGAAGGTTCATCATCGGCACGGCGACGAAGATGATGCGCAGATAGGAACGCGCCAGTGGAAGCGCGTCGGCCGGAGTGCCGAGCGTGCGCAAAATCGCATCGACCCAGATCCAGCCGCAGACCGCGAAGACCACCGATATGAGGAAGAAGAACGTGGCGCTTGTGCCGACGATGCGGCGCGCCTCGGGCAGGTCGCGCGCGCCGACCGACTGCGCCACCAGGATGGTGGCCGCCATGCCGATGCCGAACACGGTGCCAAGGATCAGGAACAGGACGAGGTTGGCGTTGGACGTGGCGGTCAGCGCCGATTCACCAAGGAAGCGGCCGACCCAGACGGCGTTGATCGACCCATTGAGGGATTGCAGCACGTTGGAGCCGAGGACCGGCAGAGCGAACAGCAGGAGTGTCCGCGGGATCGGACCGCTTGTCAGGTCGCCGGTTCGCCGGCGTGAGGGCATTTTTTCGTCCATGGCTGGCAATTCGGTGAAGACCTGTTTGAACCCGGTTGCGATGATTGCAGATTGAACCGGACAGGTCGATGTGAAGCGTCCAGGCCGTGGTCCAGCCGGTGAAGAGATGGCCGGTCTGGACACTGCCGCCTGAAAAGATACAGCGTCGGCTGGAACTGGCAAGTCCAGGACGGCTTGCCGCCCGGCCCGCGTCCGCGCCGCAAAAGACACGCGCGACCGCACGGCACGTCGGATTGGATTCCATAGCCGGCGTGGTCGAGCCCGTGCCGCCAAGCGAGGCGGAGATGTTGAGTCGGGTCTTTACGACTTGCGGGCGGACGCGCTCGGCGCGCCCGCCCGCATGCGGCATTACTTCTTTGCGAGACCCGGAATTGTGACCTGATAGACCAGGAACATGGTGTCGACATCGGCGCCATCGTCGGCCTTGTAGGATGCGCCGACCTGGAAGCCGTCCTGGGTCAGGAAGTCGTTGTCATTGGCGACGAACAGGAAATAGTCGTCGGGCAGCTTCGGATCGAGCACGCTGGCAAGCGACATTGCTTCCCATTTCTCGGAAAGCTCGTTGCGGTCCTTCGCCCCGCCATTGTGCAGGCCGAAACGGCCGAGCTCGGCAGCGTCGTTGATGTCGATGAACGGCATCAGCTTGGCCGGCGTCACCGACGGATCGAGCACGCCCTTGGGCGCCACCGGCTTGTCGGCGGCATCGAAGGCGCCGCCGGCGATGTCGGTCGCAGCGGAGACATCGACGATGTTGATCCGGCGGTAGAGCGAGGCGTCACCTTTTGCCAGCCCCTGGCCGTTGCCGCTGTCGCGGGCCAGCATCAGGAACGCCGTATCCGACAGTGCCACGATCTCGCTTTGCGCGGCGACCTTGGTCTTGCCCTTGGCATCCTTGAACACCGGCAGCGGCACGACATATTCATGCGCGAGCTTGAGGTGGGCGAGATCGGAGGCGCCATAGACCAACGCCCTGGTGTTCTGCCGCGTCGCAGGGGAATCGCCGCCATCCTGCCTGGGCGCCGACTGCAGCACGGCGATCAGGAACTTGCCGTCCGGCGTCATCGCCATGCCTTCCAGGCCCTGGTTGTTCTGGCGGCCGGTCTCGGGATCCTTCGGATCAGGATCGGCAGCGCCCGGACCTGGATTGTCCGAGGAGAAATTCGGCGCGCCCTTGCGCATCGGCACGAGGGCGGCGGGCGGCTGGGTCGCGGACATCAGGCGGCCTTGCGCCGAGAAGCGGTAGATATTGGGGCCATATTCGTCGGAGATGAACATCGAGCCGTCGGGAAGCCGCACGATCGCCTCGTTGTCGAGGGCGAGCTTGCCGTTGGTAGCGACAGGCAGCATCGGCATGTCGCCGGCGGCCGGGCGCACATCCGACAGCGGATCGAGGCCGGTGGTGTCGGCGCCCTTGTCGTCGGTGAGCAGCATCGTGTCGGCAAGCGTTGCCTTGACGGCGGTCTGCTTCTGGCCGGCGGCGGGTGTCGCGCCCGGCGCGATAGGCGAGAACTCGATCACGACAGTGTTGACACGCGCACGGTAGTCGGTGGTGCCGGCGACGTTGTAGCCGCGATCCGGCAGCAACCAGAGCGAACCCTTGTAGCCGGCGGCGTCACGCGTCCAGCCTGACGTGTCGATCGCCATGCCGGAGCCCGAGCCGAACGTCTCGCCGAGCTTGTCGCGCTGAGCGGCCGGAATGCGGCCGACGCCGACCAGGCCCTTGTTGACGAAGCTGGTGCCGCCGACGGTCGCGGTGTTATCGGCGAGCGCCGGCGTCAGGGCGGTGAACAAGGCCAGCGCGACGGCGAGCCACGCGGTTCGGTGCGGGTGTTTCATGGACAATCCTCTTGTGACAAAGCATGCCGGAGCGGCTGAACGACGAAAACGGAAAGAGGTGCCACATCGATGATGCCGCGCGCGCCTCCCCGGAAGCGATCTAAGGGGTGAACATGATGCTGGCGTGACAGCGGGCGGCGCATCCCTGCCAGCGTTACTTGCACCGATGAAAGGCGGGATAGCGCGAGAGGCTTGACCTGCATCGGGCGCATTCAGCGCACTAGACACTTATGTCCAGTGCGTATATGGTGCCGGCTTCGGACAGATCGGGAGGGAAGGCCTTGAAGCCGCATTATCGCGCAGTGGTCATCGGAGGTGGGGTGGTCGGCGCTTCGGTGCTCTACCATCTGACGCGGTTCGGCTGGCCGGATGTGGCGCTGATTGAGCGTGCCGAGCTGACCGCGGGCTCTACCTGGCACGCCGCGGCCGGTTTCCATGCGCTCAACGCTGATCCCAACGTCGCGGCGCTGCAGGATTACACCATCAACCTCTACCGCGAGATCGAAGCCGAATCCGGCCAGGAAATCGGCCTGCACATGACCGGCGGCGTCAACATCGCCAGCGATCCCGCCCGCTGGGAGTGGCTGAAGTCGGCCTGGGCGGTGTTCCAGTCTGTGGGCATCGAAACCGCGCGGCTGGTGACGCCGGAAGAGATCAAGGAGATCTGCCCGATCGTCGATGTCGCCGGCGTGCTCGGCGGCCTGCACGATTCCAACGAGGGCCATCTCGATCCCTATGGCACGACGCATGCCTATGCGGGCGCCGCCAGGAAGCGCGGTGCCGACGTCATCCTGCGCAACCGTGTGGTCGAGCTGAAGTCTCGCGCCGATGGGCATTGGGACGTCGTCACCGAGCAGGGCACAATCGTCGCCGAGCATGTCGTCAATGCCGGCGGCTTGTGGGCAAAGCGGCTCGGCCGCATGGCCGGTGTCGACCTGCCGGTGACGCCGATGGAGCACCATTATTTCGTCACCGAGGATATTCCCGAGATCGCGGCGCTCGACAGGGAAATCGGCATCGCCGTCGACCTCGACGGCTTCTCCTACCTGCGCCAGGAGCGCAAGGGCGTGCTGCTCGGCGTTTACGAGCAGAATCCGAAGCACTGGAACATGGATGGCGCGCCATGGGACTACGGCATCGAACTGATCCCGGAAGACATAGACCGTATCAGCCCGGAACTCGCCAAGGCGCATGAGCGCTTCCCGTGCCTTGCAACGGCCGGCATCCGCAAATGGGTCAATGGCGCCTTTACCTTCACGCCGGACGGCAATCCGATCGTCGGACCGGTGCGCGGCTTGAAGAACTACTGGGTCGCCTGCGGCGTCATGGCCGGCTTCAGCCAGGGCGGTGGCGTCGGCAAATCGCTGGCCGAATGGATGATTTTCGGCGAGCCGCAGGCCGACATTTTCGGCATGGACATTGCCCGCTACGGCGCTTTCGCCGCCAACCGCGAATATCTCAAGCAGACGACGCGCCAGTTCTATTCGCGCCGTTTCGTCATGACCTTTCCCAATGAGCGGCTGCCAGCCGGCCGGCCCTTGAAGCGCCCCGGCGCCTATGACGGGATGGCTGCCGCGGGCTGCGAATGGACGGCCTCATGGGGGCTGGAAATCCCGGCCTATTTCGCGCCGATGGGGTTTCGCGAGAACACCACGCTCAAACGCTCCAACGCCTTCGACATTGTCGGCGACGAGGCGCTGCAGGTGCGGCGTGCGGCGGGTCTCATCGATATCTCGGCCTACTCGCGGTACGAGATTTCGGGAGCTGGCGCGCAGGCGTGGCTCGACCGGCTACTGGCGTGCAGGTTGCCAAAGGCCGGGCAGGCGCGGCTGGCGCCGATGCTCGGGCCGGACGGGCGCTTGAAGGGCGACCTCACCGTGATCAACTGGGGCGGTGGTGACTATTGGCTGATGGGCTCTTACTACCTGCGCGAATTCCACATGCGCTGGCTCGAGAGCCAGGCGCGAGAGGACGTTACGGTCACCGACATTTCGGACGCCATGAGCGGCTTCCTGCTGACGGGCCCGAATGCGCGCAAGATCCTGGAGCGCACCACGCATCAGGATGTGTCGGCGGCAGCGCTGCCGTTCATGGCCTGCGGCGCGTTCGACATCGGCATGGTGCGTGCACGGGTTGCCCGCCTTTCCATTGCTGGCGAACTCGGCTTCGAGATCAGCTGCCCCGTGGCCATGCACGCGACGCTGCGCCAAACGCTGCTGGCCGCCGGCGAGGACCTTGGTCTGGTGGAGGTCGGCTACTACGCGCTCAATGCATTGCGGCTGGAGAAAAGCTTCGGCATTTGGTCACGCGAATTCACGCAAGGCTACACTCCAGGGCAGACCGGACTCGACCGCTTCATCGCTTTCGACAAGGGCGATTTCGTCGGCCGCGACGCGGCGCTGAGGGAGCGCGAGGCGGGCACCTCGCAGCGGATCGTGACGCTGGAGATCGAAGCCGTCGATGCCGACGCCAGCGGCTTCGAGCCGGTGTGGCGCGACGGCCGCCGCGTCGGCTTCGTCACCTCGGGCGGCTTTGGCTACACGATCGGCAAGAGCGTCGCGCTGGCGTTGGTTGACGACGATTTTGCCGAGGAGGGGACGACGCTTTCGGTGCACATTGTCGGCGTCGAGCGGCCGGCGCGGGTCATCGCGGCCTCGCCCTATGATCCCTCGGGCAAGGCGATGCGGCAATGAGGAGGATTTTCGATGGTCGATGACGCGGCACGAGACAGCAGGCGCGAACGCCGGCGTGGACGGACAGGCGAGGCCGGCAGCGAGAGCAGCCGCCGGCCGAATTACCGGTCGCTGAAGAACCCGTTCCTGCCGCAGCCGATCTTTTCGGATGACCAGGTCGCGGCGATCCACGACACGGCGCTGCGTGTGCTGGAAGAGCTCGGCATCAAGGTGCTGCTGCCGCAGGCGCGCGACTATTTCGCTCGCGCCGGCGCGCTGGTCGATCCGGACACCGACATGGTGCGCATCGGCCGCGACATGGTGGCGGCGGCGCTGGCCTCCGCGCCGCGATCGATCCATGCCCATGCCGGCGCGCCTGACCGCGACCTGTCCCTCGAACTGGGTTCGATGACGTTCCTGGCCGGCTCCGGCGCGCCCAACGTCACCGACCTCGTACGCGGCCGGCGGCCCGGCACGCTCGAGGCTTTCGAGGAGTTCATCAAAATGGTGCAGCATTTCGATGTGCTGCACATGCTGGGGCCCTGCGTCGAGCCGCAGGACGTTGACAACCGTTTCCGCCACTATGCCGTCAACCGCGCGCAGTTGACGCTGTCCGACAAGTTTCCTTTCGTGTTCGCGCGCGGCACGCCGCAGGTCGACGACAGTTTCGAGATGGTCAGGCTGGCGCGCGGCCTGTCGCGGGACGAATTTCAGTCGAATGCCTGGTGCTACACCGTCATCAACACCAACTCGCCGCGCCAGCTCGACATACCGATGGCGCAAGGCATCATCGATTTCGCCAGGGCGGGCCAGGTCTCGATCATCACGCCGTTCTGCCTGGCGGGGGCGATGGCGCCGATCACGGTGGCCGGCGCGCTGGCGCTGCAGCATGCCGAAGCCCTGGCCGGCCTGACGCTGGCGCAGATCGTGCGGCCCGGCGCGCCGGTGGTCTATGGCTCCTTCTCCTCCAATGTCGACATGAAGTCCGGAGCGCCGGCCTTCGGCACGCCCGAGCACATCAAGGCGACGCTCGGCGCTGGCCAGCTGGCCCGTTTCACCGGCCTTCCCTGGCGGTCCGGCGGCGGCAGTGCCGCCAACATCTCGGACGCGCAGGCGGCGCATGAGACGCAGTTCGCCTTGTGGGGCTCGGTGCTGGCCGGCGCCACCGTCTGCATCCACGCGGCCGGCTGGCTGGAGGGGGGCTTGAGCGTCTCGCTGGAGAAGCTGGTCACCGATGTCGAGGCCTTGCAGACGATCGCCGAACTTTGCGCGGCGACGCCCGGCGACAGCGATTCCATTGGGTTCGAGGCGATCGCCGAAGTGCAGCCGGGCGGCCATTTCTTCTCGGCAGGTCATACCATGGCACGCTACCGCACCGCCTTCTACGAGCCGCTGGTGGCCGACTGGTCGAATTTCGGCAACTGGACACAAAGCGGTTCCAAGACCGCCACCGAACGCGCCACCGGCATCTGGAAACGCATCCTCGCCGATTTCGCGCCGCCGGCGACGGCGGTGGCCACGTCAGGCGTGCTGGACGAGTTCATCGCGCGGCGCACCGAGGAGGGTGGAGCAGCGCCGGTATCGTAAGAGACCAGAAATACGAGAAACGCCTGACGGAGTCGCAACTTTCGCTGTGTGACCAGTATCTTGCCATTGGCAATTGGCGCATGCCGTGCAGGAATGAGCAGATGCGCGAAGCGTTGATCGCATTGGTGATCTTCCTATGCCTGGTGGCGGCGGCGTTCGCCAGCATGGCGATCTGGCCGACATTGCCGGCCAAACATCGCGACGACGACACGAACACCGTGGTTCGGCTCACCGCCAATCTGTTCGGGGTCATGACGTCGCTGATGCTCGGGCTGATGATCAACTCGGCCAGGAACACCTACGAATCGATCGACCGCAACGTGCACGCCTATGCGACCGAAATGATCCTTCTCGACCGGTCGCTCCGGCAATACGGGCCTGGGACCGACGTGGTGCGCCAGCCTCTTGGCATCTATGTGCAGCGCGTGACGGGTCAGGACTCGCCGACCCATGAAACGCCAATCGACGCCAACCGGCTATCGGAGCATCTGCTCATTGAGATCGGCAATAGACTGAGTGCGCTGATACCGGCGGATGACGCGCATAGCGCCTTGCTGCAAGATGCCCGCCAGCATCTGCAGAAGGTGACGGAACTACGTTGGGTTCTGATCGAGCAGTCGGAGAGTACGATCCCCGTGGCGCTGATTGTCATGCTGGTTGCCTGGCTGGTGCTGATCTTCGCCGGTTTCGGCTTCAGGGCACCGCGAAACGCGATCACCATCGGCACCTATGTAGTGTCGGCAGCCATGATTGCCGGGGCGATCTACCTGATCTTCGACATGGATCTGGCATTTTCCGGCCCGATCCAAATATCGACGGCACCGCTGGAGAGGGCGCTGGCCGAATTGCAACGATGATGCGGAACCGGCGCCGTTCCCGGGCATTCACCGGGACTAACCACGGAGGACGACATGGGTTTCGACCAGTATCACGAACCGCCAGAAGAACTGTCGCAGCAAGTGCGGACCTTTGCCCGCATGATCACCTCGCTGATCGAGGAGGCGGAAGCGATAAGCTGGTACGAACAGCGCATGGGGGTGGAGAAGGACCCTCAGGCCAAGGCGATCATGCAGAACGCGCAGAGCGAGGAATTCAAGCATTTCGGCATGGATCTCGAATTCCTGCTGCGCCAGAAGCTGGACTGGCGGGCGGAACTGAAGGAAATCCTGTTCACGACGGGCGATATCGTGAAGGCCGGCGAGCGGGGCGAGAAGAAGGTGGATTGAGGGGCTGCGGCCAGACGGGGCCGGCAGAACTCACACCGCCGCGACAAACCCGTCCAGCACACGTTTCTGGCCGGCTTTGTCGAAGTCGATGGTCAGCTTGTTGCCTTCGATGGCCGAAATGTTGCCATTGCCGAATTTCTGATGGAAGACGCGGTCGCCGACGCTGAAGGGCGACGGCTTGTCGGCGACGGATTTGGCGACCAGCTCGCCGTCGATGGTGCGGCCTTTTATGCTCGTGCGGCCGGCGCCGTAGCCGGAATCGGTCTCGCCATAGCCGATGCGCTCGACCTGATGACCGGAGCGTGTGCCCCAGTTGCGGTCGGTCGCCTCGGTGCGGTTGGCCTGGGCGCGCTGCCAGCCGGGCGTCGAGTAGGTGTTGGAGAAAGCCCCCGACTTTTCCGTGCCGCCGGAATTGCCGCCAATATTGTCGAAGCGCGAGGCGCCGTAGGGATTCTGCCTTCCTGCCCCTTTGCCGCCACGGCCGGAGGCGAAGGAGCCGCCGCCATAAGGATTGCCGTAGCCGCCATAGGAATTGCCGGTTTCGGCGATCTCGACATGGGCGTCCGGCAGTTCCTCCAGGAAGCGAGACGGGATGGTCGATTGCCAGAGGCCATGGATGAGGCGGTTGGAGACGAACCAGAGATGCAGGTTCTTCTTGGCCCGCGTCAGGCCGACATAGGCGAGACGGCGCTCTTCCTCCAGGCCGGAGCGGCCGCCCTCGTCGAGCGCGCGTTGATGAGGAAAGAGGCCTTCCTCCCAGCCGGGCAGGAAGACGGTCTCGAATTCGAGGCCCTTGGCCGAATGCAGCGTCATGATGCTGACGGCGTCCTGGTCGGCATTCTGCTCGGCATCCATGACCAGCGCGACATGTTCGAGGAAGGAGCGCAGCGACTCGTACTCCTCCATCGAGCGGATCAGTTCCTTGAGGTTCTCCAGCCGGCCGGGCGCCTCGACCGAACGGTCGTTCTTCCACATGTCGGTGTAGCCGCTCTCTTCGAGAATGGTCTCGGCAAGCTCGGTGTGCGGCTTGGTTTCCAGCGCCTTCTGCCAGCGTTCGAAATTGGCGGCCACTTCGCGCAAAGCGGCGCGGGGTTTTGGTTTCAGCTCGTCGCTTTCGGCGAGCGTCGCCGCCGCCTCCAGCATCGGGATGCGCAGCGCGCGCGCCGTGTCGTGGATCTGGCGGATGGTGGCCTCGCCGAGCCCGCGCTTGGGGACGTTGACGATGCGCTCGAAGGCAAGGTCGTCGGTACCATTGGCAACGACGCGGAAGAAGGCCAGCGCGTCGCGGATTTCCATGCGCTCGTAGAAGCGTGGACCGCCGATGACGCGGTAATTGAGGCCGAGGGTGATGAAGCGGTCTTCGAAGGCGCGCATCTGGAAGGAGGCGCGCACCAGTATCGCCATGTCGTTGAGATTGTGCTTCTGGCGCTGGTAGGCCTCGATGGTCTCGCCGATGGCGCGGGCTTCCTCCTCGGAATCCCAGGCCGCGTGCACATTGACCTTGCCGTCCTCGGGATCGTCACGGTCGGTGAACAGCGTCTTGCCGAAGCGGCCTTCATTGTGGGCGATAAGGTGGGAGGCGGCGCCGAGGATATGCGCGGTGGAACGATAGTTGCGCTCCAGCCGGATGATGGTGGCGCCGGGAAAATCCTTGTCGAAGCGCAGGATGTTGTCGACCTCGGCGCCGCGCCAGCCGTAGATGGATTGGTCGTCGTCGCCAACGCAGCAGATGTTGACTTTGTTATCGCTCACGGGCTGTTCCGCGCCTGCCGGCGCGGGCCCTCCGCGCGGGTGTCGCAACGGCTCGGACGCCCGGTCGGGCTTGCGGCCTTCGGCCGATTGGAGATCGCTTGTCGGCGATGCGCGCGAAACCTGCGGCCTTTGCGCCAACAGCCGCAGCCACATGTACTGGGCGGTGTTGGTGTCCTGGTATTCGTCGACGAGGATGTATTTGAAGCGCTTGTGGTATTCCTTCAGTACGTCCGGATTGGCGCGGAAGATGCGTATCGGGTGGCAGAGCAGGTCGCCGAAATCGCAGGCATTCAGCGTCCGCAGCCGCTCCTGATAGGCCTTGTAGAGTTCGCGGCCCTTGCCATTGGCGAAGCTGCGCGCGTCGCCCTCGGCGATATCGGCCGGACCTTGCCCCTTGTTCTTCCAGCCGTCGATCATCTGGGCGAACTGCTTGGCCGGCCAGCGCTTGTCGTCCAGGCCTTCGGCCTGAATCAGTTGCTTGATCAGCCGCACGACGTCGTCGGTGTCGAGGATGGTGAAGTCGGAACGCAGCCCCGCGAGTTCGGCGTGGCGGCGCAGCAGCTTCACGCCAATCGAATGGAAGGTGCCGAGCCAGGGCATGCCCTCGACATTGCCTTCGCCGATCAGGATGCCGATGCGCTGCTTCATCTCGCGCGCGGCCTTGTTGGTGAAGGTCACGGCCAGGATCTGCGACGGGAAGGCCTTGCCGGTGGCGAGGATGTGGGCGATGCGGGTGGTCAGGACGCGCGTCTTGCCGGTACCGGCGCCGGCCAGCACCAGAACCGGGCCCTCGGTGGTTTCCACCGCCAGCCTCTGCTCGGGGTTCAATCCCCTGAGATAGTCGGGCGCGTTGTTATGACCGCCGCGGGCGGCCATGGCGCGCGCGGCAATGCCCGACGGGGCCGCGGGCCGCGCATTGGGTTCGTCGAAAAAGGGCATGTCTTCGGAAAAGCCGGACATCTCCCCCGAATGTAGTGATTCGGTGGCGAAAGACCAGAACTGTCTACGTTTTGTTCCCGGTAAAGTGCCGAGAAGGCCGCTCAGGCCTTGCGGTAGCCGAGAGCGACGAAAAATCGCTGCCCTAGCGCACGCGCCTCGTCGGTTATCGCCGCGCCCAGAGCGACCTGCATCTGGTCGTAATAGTGGCTACCGGCAGGTGAGGCCAGGAAAGCTTCGTAAAGGCCGAGATCATCAAGCGACAAGTCGCGACACGCGAAAGCAGTATTTTCCATGATCCGCTTTTCGGCTTTCTCGCGAATGTTACCGGCCTGCTTATGGCAAGATGGATTGCCACCTTGGCGTGTGGGCCAGCTTGACAGGCGGAGCGGGTGAGGGAAAGCTGAACAAAGGGCAGGGACGTTGCCCATGGCCGCCTCACTGGCGAGCAACAGTCGAAGGAGTATCATCTTGGCTGTCACCATCACCTCCCTCATCCTCTTCCTCATCGGCCTGGCGCTCGGCGCGGGCGGCATCTGGTTGGCTTCGCTGGGCGGCAGTTGGTATTACATCATTGCAGGCCTCGCCTTCCTGATCACCGCCTGGCTGCTCTATCGACGCCGGTCCACCTCCCTGTGGCTTTACGCAGCGATCGTGCTCTGCACTTTGGCCTGGGCGGTCTGGGAAACCGGCTTCGACTGGTGGGAACTCGGCCCGCGCGGCGGCATCATCGTGCTGGTGGCGCTGTGGCTTTTGACGCCCTGGGCGAGGCGCGGCCTTGCCGGGCCTGACGGGCGCGCGCCGCTGATCCTGGCCGTGCTGGCATCGCTGGCGGTGGCCGGCTATTCGATGACCGCGGACCCGAAGGACATTGGCGGCGCGCTCGACACCGACAAGGTGATCCCCAATGCCAATCTTGGCGGCGACGTGCCAGCTGGCGAGTGGCACTTCTATGGCCGCACGCAGTTCGGCCAGCGTTACTCGCCGCTCGATCAGATCACACCGGACAATGTCGCCAATCTGCAGCCGGCCTGGACCTACCGCACCGGCGATGTGAAGGGGCCGGACGATGTCGGCGAGACCACCTATCAGGTGACGCCGCTTAAGATCGGCGACAGGCTCTACATCTGCACGCCGCACAATTTCGCCATCGCCATCGATGCGGCGACCGGCAAGGAGAAATGGCGCTACGACCCCAAGATCAAGCTCGACAAGGACCGCCAGCACCAGACATGTCGCGGCGTGTCCTACTATGCCGATGCCGCCGGGGCCGTCGGCCAGCCTTGCGCAAGCCGTGTCTACCTGCCGACGTCGGATGCGCGGCTGATCGCGCTCGACGCCGCCAATGGGCAGGTTTGTCCGGCCTTCGCCGAGGGCGGCACGCTCAACCTTTTGACCGGCATGCCTTACCCGAAGTCGGGTTATTACTATTCGACCTCGGCACCGCTGATCGCGGGCGGCAAGATCATCGTCGGCGGCGCGGTCAACGACAATTATTCGACGCAGGAGCCGTCCGGCGTCATCCGCGCCTATGATGCGAGCACCGGCAAATTGCTGTGGAACTGGGATTCCGGCAATCCGGATCAGATCACGCCGCTGCCGGCCGGCCAGACCTACACCGCCAACTCGCCCAACATGTGGTCGACGCCGAGCGCCGACGAGAAGCTCGGCCTGGTCTATGTGCCGCTCGGCAACCAGACTCCCGACCAGCTCGGCGCCGGGCGCAGCGCCAATGTCGAGAAATTCTCCTCCTCTATCACCGCGCTCGACCTCAACACCGGGCAGTTGAAATGGGTGCGGCAGACCGTGCACCACGACCTCTGGGACATGGACGTGCCGGCGCAGCCGAGCCTGATCGACATCACCAAGGGCGACGGGACAGTGGTGCCGGCGCTGGTCGGACCGACCAAGCAGGGCGATCTCTATGTGCTCGACCGGCGTACCGGCGAACCGATGATACCGGTCAAGGAAATGCCGGCGCCCGGTGGCGCCATCGAAGGCGACCACACATCGCCGACGCAGCCGGCGTCGGGCCTCTCCTTCAACCCGCCGCCGCTGACCGATGCCGATATGTGGGGCATCACCATGTTCGATCAGCTGGCGTGCCGGATCGCCTTCCACAAATTGCGCTATGAAGGCCGCTACACGCCGCCCTCCCTACAGGGATCGCTGATCTATCCCGGCAATTTCGGTGTCTTCAACTGGGGCGGGGTCGCCGTGGACCCGGTGCGGCAGGTGATATTCGGCATGCCGACCTACCTGGCGTTCACATCCAGACTTATTCCTCGCGCCGACGTGCCGCCGCCGGGCGACGCGAAGGGCAGCGAGCAGGGGCTGAACCGCAATGAGGGCGCTCCCTACGCGGTGGTTATGGGACCGTTCCTGTCGCCGCTCGGCATTCCCTGCCAGGCGCCGCCCTGGGGCTATGTCGCCGGCGTCGATCTGAGGACCGGCGCGGTTGCCTATAAGCACCGCAACGGCACGGTCTACGACATGACGCCGCTGCCGCTGCCCTTGAGGGTCGGCGTGCCCGGTATCGGCGGGCCGATGATCACCGCTGGTGGCGTCGCCTTCCTGGGTGCCGCGGTTGACGACTATCTGCGCGCCTACGACCTGACGTCCGGCAAGCAGCTCTGGCGGGCGCGGTTGCCGGCCGGCGGGCAGTCGACGCCGATGACTTATACGGTCGCCGACGGACGCCAGTTCGTGGTCATCGTCGCCGGCGGCCATGGCTCGGTCGACACCAAGCCCGGGGACTATGTGATGGCTTACGCGCTGCCGAAGTAAGGCAATGCTGGACGAGTGATCGATCAAGTTCTGCCGGAATTGTTGTGCAGGGATTGCGCCAGGGCTGAAATTGCACCTTCTCCCCAGTCACTCCACTGGGAGAAGGTGGCGGCAGCCGGATGAGGGCGGCGCAAAGCCTTCCGAGTCGAACGCCTTAGCCAAGCCCCAGATGGCTCTTCAGGCTCGGCACCGAGCCGAGCACCTCGTTGGTCAAATCGGGGCCGGCGGCGGCTTCGGCCTGCTGGACCAGCGTGGCGCCCGCCTTCTGGATCTGCGCCATGTCGAGGCCGGATGCCTTGAGCGCGGCGAGGCCGTTGACCAGCGCGCCCGCTTTTTCGCCGAGAACGCCGCCAAGCGCGCCCTGCAGTGAGGACAGGAAGCCGCCACCGCCGGCTGGGGCGGCGGCCATGACGTCATATTGGTGGGCAAGATCATCGGCGCCGGGGATCTTGGCGAAAAACGAGGAGGCGCTGGTGCCATCGGCCTCGTGCTCCAGCACCGAGAGGATGGTGCCGACGACTTTCTCTGTCGTCGCCTGATCGAGGCCTGCCTTTTGAGAAACGGTGTTGACGATATCCTGGACGTTCATGATCTCACCTCATCCTTGGGTTTTGGTGTTTGCCGGATGGCGCTGGCGGCTGCGAACCTTGACCATGGATTTCCAGCTCGTGGCGACAACGGTCGCGCGCATCGCCAGGATGGCGGCTGCGGCAACCATGAAGGCGGTTGCCAGGATTGGCGAGGTCATGGTCATCGGCGTGTTCCTTTCAGATCGGACCATTCAGGACCGTGGCCGCCCCATGGGGCGGCCGGTTCCTCAGTTTCCCCCACTATTGTGGCAGCGCCATCAAGATTTGTCGCCGATGACCAAAACGTGATGATCGTCCCGCCGCTCGCCCATAGCCGCGCAACCGGAGTGTCACCGAGCCGTGACTGGACGATGTGAGGCTCGCCCCTATCTTGCCAACCGCAAGGCAGTCGAGGCATCGAGATCGAGGAGTGCGTCCATGACGACGACATCCGCAAACACCGGAAAACCCGTCATTACCCAGGCGATGATCGACGCCTATGACGAATACACCCATCTGACGCTCGATCGCCGGCGCTTCATGGAACAGCTGACGAGGCTTGCCGGATCGGGCGCGGCGGCGGCCGCGATCGCGCCGCTTCTGGCTGCCAATTCCGCCCAGGCGGCAATCGTTGCCGACAACGACCCCCGCGTGAAAGGCGAGGACATCACCTATCCCGGCAGCGGCGGCGAAATGAAGGGCTATCTGGTCAAACCGGCAAACCAGACCGGCAAGCTCGGCACCGTCATCATCATCCATGAAAACAGGGGGCTCAACGCGCATATACGCGACGTCGCCCGGCGCGTGGCGTTGGAGGGGTTCGTGGCGCTTGCGCCGGATTTCCTGTCACCGCTCGGCGGCACACCCGCCGACGAGGATAAGGCGCGCGACATGTTCACTCAACTGGACTCCGCGCAGACCGTGGCCGACGGCGTGGCGACCGTCGCCTTCCTCAAGGCCGACAAGGACGGCAATGGCAAGGTCGGCGTCATCGGCTTCTGCTGGGGCGGCGGGACGGCCAACATGCTGGCCGTCAACGCGCCCGATCTCGCCGCCAGCGTCGCCTATTACGGCATGCAGCCGAAGGCCGCCGATGTCTCGAAGATCAAGGCCGCGTTGCTGCTGCACTATGCCGGGCTCGACGAACGCACCAATGCCGGCATCGATGCCTTCAAGAAAGAGCTCGACGCCGCCCATGTCGAGTACACGGTCTATGTCTATGAAGGCGCCAACCATGCCTTCAACAATGACACGTCGGCGGCCCGCTACGACAAGAAGGCGGCCGATCTCGCCTGGGGCAGGACTGTCGCTTTCCTCAAGCAGAAACTGGCATAGCGCGAGTGTCACGCAGCCGGCCGGGTCACCTGGCTGATGGGGCCGGCTTGTGGAAGGCAACGCCGGCCACCACCAGCGCGATGCCGAGGCAATCCCTGAGGCCGGGAACCTGGCGTAGCACGATGACGCCGATCAGCGTTGCCGTGACCGGCAGCAGCGATAGCATCAGCGCAAAGCTCGAGCGCGGCAGCCGTGACATGGCAAGCTGATCGCAGATGTAGGGAATGACCGAAGAACAGATGCCGACACCAATCGCTGCAATGAGAAGCAGCGGTGAGAAGAAGGCGGGCAGCGCGTCTCTGAGGCCGATCGGCAGCACGACGACGAAGGCGACCGCCATGGCGGCGCCGAGGCCCGCTATGCCGTCGCCCGCACCGGCGTGGGCGACGCGGTGGCCAAGAACGATGTAGCCGACAAAGAGCGCGCCGTTGAGGAAGGCCCAGAACAGCCCGACAGGATCGCTGGACCATTTGACGTCGATCAGCAGCAAGGTGCCGCTGACGGCCACGGCCAGGGCGGCCAGGTTGCGAGCGCTTCTGAGGCCGACCAGCGCGACGCCGATGGTGCCGACGAATTCGATCGCCGCCACCAGCGAGATCGGCAGTCGGTCAAGCGCCAGGTAGAACGAACAGTTCATCACCGCCAGGCAGGTGCCGAAGGCCAGCAACAGCAGGCGGGTTGGGCGATCGGCGCGGGCGAAGCTCCGCCATGGGCGCGTCAGCGGCGCAAAAATCAGCGCCGCGCTGGCGATGCGCAGCCATGCCATGCCGAGCACGCCAACATGCGGGAAAAGCAGCACGGCGAAGGCCGGTCCGAGATAGTGGAAGACGGCGCTGACACCGAACCAGACATGCGGCGGCAGGTTTTCCGCCAGGCTGCCGGGCAGGTGGCGGCCGAGGGCAGGGCTGGCGGCAGAAGCTTGCGTTCGATCGTCCATCGGATCAGTATCGCAGGCGTTTTTCGCAGTTTACATGGATAATGGTCGATTATCAGGCCGTTTTCATCACTGGAAGCAAGGAGCTTTCAATGAAGCGCCTTCGGATTGAAAATATCGATCTTGATGCGGCCGACATGAAGATCCTGCGCCTCTTGGAAAAAGACGCACGCGCCAGCACGGCGGAGCTTGCGCGCTCGGTCGGCCTGTCGGCGCCCAGCGTCGCCGAGCGCATCAAGCGGCTCCAGGAAAATGGCGTGATCGAAGGCTATTCGGTGAGGATCAATCCTGCGGCCCTTGGGCTGAAGCTGTCGGCGTGGCTGCGCATCCGGCCGGTGCCGGGACAATTGTCGGTCGTGGCCGAGATCATTCGCGAACTGCCCGAAATCGCGCAATGCGACCGGGTGACCGGCGAGGACTGCTTCATCGCCCTGGCGCACGTCGGCTCGGTCGCCGAACTCGAACGGGTGATCGACCGCATCATCCCCTATGCGATGACGAACACGGCCATCATCCAGTCGTCGCCGGTGACCACGCGTTCGCCTCTGGCGGCGATCCGGCGATCGCCGTGAAATAGCGCGAAGTTATCGGATGTTTCTGCGGGGCGGCTGTCACGAACGGCATCAGCCTCGGGCCGGCTCGCCGGCGTCAGGCATGGCCGCGCTTCAGGCGGGCGCGCTTTAAAATGCTGCGCCAGCGGATCATGTCGAACGGGATCGGCTCATTGTTGTTGGCGATGTGGAAGATTTCGTTGTCGACGTTCTTGAGCGAACGCCAGAAATCATAGTCCGTTATGCGCGGATCGGCGGCCAGCCTGTCCACCTCGACCTTGATGTCGGTTTTCATGCACGTCCCTCGAACCGGCTTTGCCCCGCCGCCCGTATCGCAACTCGATGCGGATCGTTTTCGACCGCTCCGCTGAGTCGTTCAACGTCTCAATTGGCTTGTTCCCGTTAAAACCTCGGTAAGGTTAACGTGGGTCCGGAGCCGCTTCAAGCACCGGTGCCAGCGGACATCAAAGGTTCGGCGATTTTGAGTTTCGGGTGTGGCTTTGAAGTCAGACCCGGTCGCCTCGCCGTTCGGAAGCTGGACGGATACCGGCCTCGCCCTACTTGCGCTTGATGCCGATCGAGCGGCCCGCGCGCTCGGGCATGGGCAGGGCCGAATGGGCGGCGCGCATGGCTTCGATCCTGGCCAGCACATCGGCGGGGAAGGGTGCCACCTTCGGCCCCGCCATGTCGACATGCAGCGACAGGGTCTCGGACGTGGCGGCGAGCCAGCCGTCGACATGGCGGATTTCCTGGTAGGCCCTGAGCCGCTTCTCGTCATGGTCGATGAGCTGGAAGGAAACCGTGACCTTGTGGTCCAGGTGCAGTTCCTGCACGTAGCAGACATGGACTTCGGCGGTGTAGATGGTGAGCCGCCGCTCTTTCACGTAATCCAGCCCCATGCCCATCGCTTCGAAGGCCTCGTCCGAACAGCGGTCGAACAGCACGTTGTAATAGGCCATGTTGAGATGGCCGTTGTAGTCGATCCAATCCTTCTCGATATCCATGGGCCTGGAGACGAAGGGGGCGGGGATGGACATCGAAACTTCCTTGTTCTGGTGCTGGACACAGCGTGGCTGGTGAGACTACGCATCCATAATCGCATGACAAGCGTGGGCACTGGTCCATTAGCGGAGGAATTCATGGCTCTGAGCGACCTCAATCCGGTCGAACGCAATGAGGAAGGCATCGCGGCGGTGCTTGGCATCCTCAAGCAGCGGCTGGGCGAGCGCTTCCAGACCGGGGAGGCTATCCGCTCGCAGCATGCGCACACCACCACCTATATTCCGACGCAAGCGCCGGACGGTGTCGCTTTCCCGGAGACCACGGCCGAGGTGCAGGAGATCGTGCGCGCTTGCGCCGCGCACCGCGTGCCGGTGATTGCCTTCGGCGTCGGCTCGTCGCTGGAAGGCCATACCAACGCGCCCGGTGGCGGCATATCGGTCGATACGTCACGCATGAACCGCATCCTTGCGGTCAATCCGCCGGATCTCGACTGCACGGTCGAGCCTGGCGTGACGCGTGAGGATCTGAACCGGCATCTGCGCGACACCGGGCTGTTCTTCCCGATCGATCCGGGCGCCAATGCCTCGCTGGGCGGCATGGCGGCGACGCGGGCCTCCGGCACCAATGCGGTGCGCTACGGCACGATGCGCGAAAACGTGCTGTCGCTGACGGCGGTGATGGCAGACGGTGAGACGGTGACGACCGGCAAGCGGGCGAAGAAGAGCTCGGCCGGCTACGATCTGACGCGGCTGCTGGTCGGCTCGGAAGGCACGCTCGGCATCATCACCTCGCTGACGCTCAAGCTGCAAGGCATTCCGCAGGCGATCTCCGGCGGTGTCTGCCCGTTTCCGAGCGTCGAGGCAGCCTGCAACGCGGTCATCGCGACCATTCAGATGGGCATTCCCGTGGCGCGCATCGAACTGGTCAACGCGCTGCAGATGCGGGCGATGAAGAATTATTCCAAGCTCGACTATCCCGAGAGCCCTTGCCTGTTCGTCGAGTTCCATGGCAGCGATGCCGGGGTCGCCGAACAGGCCGAGACTTTCGGCATGATCGCCGAAGAGAATGGCGGCGGCCCGTTCCTGTGGACCAGCGTCGCCGAGGAACGCTCCAAACTGTGGAAGGCCAGACATGACGCCTACTGGTCGTCGTTGACGCTGCGCCCGGGCGCCAAGGGGCTTTCAACCGATGTCTGCGTGCCGATCTCGCGTTTTGCCGAATGCGTCACCGAGACAGAAGCCGACATCGCCGAAATGGGATTGATCGCGCCGATCGTCGGCCATGCCGGCGACGGCAATTTTCACGTGTTGGTGCTGATGGATGTCAACGATCCCCAAGAGATCGCGTTGTCGGAAAAATTCGTCGCGCGGCTCAACATGCGGGCGATCGCCATGGACGGCACCTGCACCGGCGAGCACGGCATCGGCCAGGGCAAGATCGGCTTCCTTCGCCACGAACTCGGCCATGGTGTCGACATCATGCGCACGATCAAGCAAGCGCTCGACCCGCAAAACATCATGAATCCGGGCAAGATATTGCCTGGCGACGATCATTAGATGTCGAAAGCCGAGACTTTGCGGCCGATCGCGATGCCGCCGTCGAGCGCCGGCGCGCCGCTGCCTCATGTATTTGCGGATGAAGGCAGGCTGCTCATAGCCTACCTGGCCAACATCCCGGGCCCGTCATTCGATGGCACAAACCCGCGATCGGTTTCTGCTGCAACCGGCAGCCAGACCGTCGTTATACTGGCGGCAGATCCCTATCTGGCGTTGCAATTTGGACCGCCGAACGACGAAACGATCAGTGGGCATCGGTTGCATGTATTGGGTTTGCAGCCCTATTCCGCGTTCGAAGTCGTCAATTCGTCCTGGATCGAATCTCTTGAAAGGGCAAATCGGGTTCACTCGTCCCATGCGCCGGAGCTGTTCTCCGGCTATCGGCATTTCATCCTAACGTTCCACGATTCCACATTTGAGTTCGTCGCCGCGAGTTTCTCGACCAGCCTTCATGAAGGTGCGGTCCTCGCCGCGTTGATGGAGGCCGCCGTAAATCCTATCCCACATCATGTCGAAGCCGGTCCGCTTTCTCGATAGGTTTTGGCGGCACGATTGTTCCGATTTGCCGTGCCTTGACGGCGCCGCCATTCAGATCGAGGCTTCCTTTGGCAACCCTGAAAGACGGGTCTGCCGGTTGAGGAGGACTGTCATGGCCATTTCACGCAAGGAAGAAGCGCGCGCGCTGAGCGCCGATGAAAAGGAACTGGTGGAGAAATCGCACCATCCGGCGGTGCAGGATCTTTCCGACGCCGACCTTTCCGGCCTGGTCAAGCTGCTGCGGGAGCGGCGTGACAAGGCGCAGACCGAAGCACACCGCCGCCGGCGTGAAATACGTGGCAAGGGCGCGCCCAAAGGCGCGGCCGCCTCGAAGGCCGATGGTGGTTCGCAGATGAAGCTGGCGGTGCTGGCGATGGCCATGCGGCGCCTGAATGGCGAGGCCGAACGCCGGCGCCAACTGGCGGCTCGCGTTTCGCTGGTCGGAAATGCACGCAACGCGCTGGCGATGAAGCAGGATGCGTCGGCGGACGGTCCCGCTCACAATTCGCGGACGGCTCACAAGGGCATGCGGGTCGTGGCCAACGAGCGGACGCCGAAGCTGGTGCGGCCGGCGGAACTTGGCCGCCAGCGCAAGGCGGGCAAGGTGGCGCAGGCGAAGCGCGACGCGCGCTGAGGTTTTTTCAATTGTGACTGTCGGCCCGCCACCTTAGCGTGCAGCGGGATTTGCCTCTGCTTGCTCTGGACAAGGCCTGCGGCATCGGGCGCGCCCGCGCGATGTCGTGTTGTCCCGCGGGGTGGAGACGTTCAAAAATCCCTGCTTTGTCCCCGATTTGTTTTCAGATCGTCCGGCGCGACGAAACACTGGGTGAATTGCCTCTTTATCGACACGCGGATGCGGGTAGAGTGCGGCAGAATTTCAATCAACCCGTTCGGAGCTGATGCTCGCACGCCTGTTCGTGATCTTCGGTGGCCTTTTCGTACTGGTGCTGTGTGCAGCGCTGGTGGTGCCGTACTTTGTCGACTGGACCGGCTACCGCGCCGAGTTCGAGCGCGAGGCGAGCGCCATCCTTGGCCGTAAGGTGACGGTGCAGGGCGACGCCACGGCAAGACTGTTGCCGTTCCCTTCGGTGACCTTCTCCAACGTCGCGGTCGCCGGCGGCCCCAATGGCCAGCCGGCCATGACCGTCGAGACGTTTTCGATGGATGCGGAACTGGCGCCTTTCCTGCGCGGCGAGGTGCTGATCTTCGACATGCGGCTGGTGCACCCGAAAGCGACAATCGGTATTGCCAATGACGGCACGGTCGACTGGGCGATGCGCCCGTCCACGCCGGTCAATCCCGGCCAGATCTCGATCGAGAAGCTGACGGTGACGGAGGGGCAGATCGAACTGCGCCATGCCGCCGGCGGACGCAGCCATATTTTTTCCGAGATCAACACCACCATTTCGGCCAAGTCGCTGGCCGGGCCGTGGCGCATGGATGGCACCTTGCGGCTTGACGGGTTGCGCACCAAGATCGCGGCATCGACCGGCAAGGCCGAACCTTCCGGGCAGATGCGGATCCGGCTGAAGGCCGATCCCGATGCCTATCCGCTGGTGATCGAAACCGATGGCAATGCCGGCATCGTCAATGGTGCCGCCGCCTATTCCGGTCAGTTCAAAGTCTCCGGTGCCGACAAGAATTCGGCCCAGTTGCGCGGCAGCGACGGCGAGACGGTGAAGGTCAGCGCCGACAAGCCGGATCCCGGCTTCCGGCTGAACGGCAAATTCTCGCTCGACCACCAGAAGCTCGGTGTCGACGAATTTCGTTTCGAAACGGGTCCGCTCGACAACCCTTACACCGCCGACGGCAAGGCTTCGGTGGATCTCGGCCAGAGGCCGAGCTTCGCCATCGAGGCCAACGGCGCGCAGGTGCAGTTCGACGAGGCGGTGGGCGCCCAGGCCGGCGCCGGCCTGACGCTGGACCAGCGCATTGCCGGGCTGGAGCAGGCGCTGCTCGAACTGCCGAAGCCGACCATACCCGGCACCGTCGAGGTCAGGCTGCCCGCGGTGGTGGCCGGCGACACGACCGTGCGTGACGTCCATCTCTCCGCCGAACCCGTCGAAGGCGGCTGGTCGGTCAAATCGCTTGCCGCGACCTTGCCCGGCCGCACCACGCTGGAAGCCGACGGCATGCTCAGCGTCGAGGACCATTTCGGCTTCACCGGTTCGCTCCTGCTGGCCGTCGCCCAACCTTCCGGCTTTGCCGCCTGGCTGTCGAAGGACGTCGACGAGGCGATCCGCCGTCTACCGGCCGCCGGCTTCAAGGCCAAGGTCGATCTCTCGGAGAAGCGCCAGGCCTTCAGCGATCTCGAGCTGATCCTGGGCAAGGCGAAGTTTTCCGGACGCATCGATTCCAGCCAGCCCGACGACGCCAGGCCTTCGGTGCTGATGCGGCTCGAGGGCGGAGAGCTCGATGTCGATGGGCTGGCGGCCTTCGCCTCGATCTTCGTCAGCGACAAGGGCGCCAACCGCTTTGCCGATCGCGATCTCGATTTTCAGATCAAGGCCGGGCCGGTCAGCGCCGGCGGGTTGACCGCCGACACGGTCGACACGGCGCTCAGGCTGCGCGACGGGTTGCTTGAAGTCGACCGGCTCTCGGTTGGCGGGCTGGCCGGCGCCTCGATCAGCGCCACCGGCCGGATCAAGGATTTTGCGGCAAGCCCGACCGGCAAGCTCGATGCCTCGGTTGTCGCCGTCGACCTGAAGCCGCTGATCGACGTTGCCGCGCAGCATTATCCGGGCAATGCGGTGCTGAAGGGACTGGCGAGCCGCGCCGCTGCCTATCCCGAACTTTTCCAGGACGCCCGCGTCGACCTTGTGGCGAGTGCCGCCGACAATGGCGACGGCACAACGGGGCTGGCGGTAAGCGGGCAAGGCAAGGCCGGTGGTTCGGCTTTTTCCGCATCGCTGTCGGGGAAGGGGGCGCCCGACAAACTGCTCGAAGCGCCGGTGACGCTGACCTTCAACGCCAAAAATCCCGATGCCACAACGCTGTTGGCGCTCTACGGCCTGCCGGCGCTGCCGCTCGGCATGTTGGGCGAGGCAAGCACGGATATCCAGGCCAAGGGCACATTTGGCGGCGGCCTGGCGACGAGTTTCAATCTCGCCGGCAATGACTTCAGGGCCGGCTTCGAAGGAACTGTCGCGGCGACCCCGCAGGGACCCACGGCAAAGGGCAAGATCAGCCTTGATGCCGCCGACATCGAACCCTGGCTGATGACCACAGGCATCGGTCTGCCGGGCATGGGGGCTGGCATGTCGACGTCGCTTGCGGCGCAGGGCGATTATGGCAACGGCCTGTTGGTGCTCGACAATGTCAATGGTGCCATCAACGAAGCGGCGGTCTCCGGCGACGTCAATATCGATATCAAGGACGGCGCGCCGCATCTGGCCGGCGCGCTGGTGCTCGATGAACTCGACCTCGATCCGTTGGCGGTGGCGCTGTTCGGTGATTCCGCTTTCCTTGCCGACAAGAATGGGGCCGACAAGAGCGTGAACGACAAGGGCGGCGTGTGGCCGGCCGCGCCGTTCAGCCAGAAATCCAGCCTCCCTTTCAGCGCCGACCTCGACCTGACGACGGCGGCATTGGCAGCCGGCCCGTTAGCCACCGCCTATGGCGCCGCCTTTTCACTAAAGCTCGACAAGGAAGGCATCCGTGTCTCCGACCTCAAGGCGAAATACCTGGGCGGCGCGCTGACCGGCCTGTTCGAGTTGAAGAACAATGACGGCACCGGGCTTTTCACCGGCCAGATGAAGCTGACGGGCGCCGATCTGGCAAACGTGTTGCCGGACGCCGGCATCAGCGGCAATGGCGATTTCTCGACGACGCTGTCGACCAGCGGCAAGTCGGTGGATGCGATGGTCGCCGCCCTGTCGGGTTCCGGCACGGCGACACTGAGGAGGCTGCAGGTCGCCGGCGTCAATCCCGATGCGTTCAGCGCGTTCCTTGCCAAGGCGGATGCCATTGGGCGCGATATCGACGCGGCCAAGACCGCCGCCTTTGCGCCAGACATTGCCGCCGATGGCAGCTTTGCCGCCAAGGATGCCGACATCGCCTTCACAATTGCCGGTGGCATGCTGAGGGCGCCGCCGATCAGTCTCAAGAATCCGGCGGCGACCCTGTCGGCCGACGTCACCGCCGATTTCAACGCCAGCACGGTTTCCGCCAAGGGCGCGATCGCCTATCGGCCCGGCGACGAGGCGCTGGTCGGCTCCGAGCCGGTCATGAATTTTACCGCCGAGGGTCCGTTCGGCGCCGTGAAGCGGCAGTTCGACAGCGAGCCGCTGGCACAGTTCCTGACCCAGCGCGCGCTGGAAAAGGAGCAGCAGCGCGTCGAAGCGATGCAGGCGGCGCTGCTGGAAGAGCAGCGCCTGCGGCGCGAGGTGCGTTATTACGCGGCGCTGCAGGACGCGCGCGACAAGGCCGCCGAGGAACTGCGCCAGCAGGAGGAAGCGGCCCGCCTGAAAGCCGAGGCGGACGCCAAGGCGAAAGCGGAGGCTGACGCGCAGGCCCAGGCTGAAGCGGATGCGAAGGCGAAAGCCGACGCGGAAGCGAAGGCCAAGGCTGATGCCGACGCCAAGGCAAAGGCCGACGCAGAAGCGCAAGCCGCCGCGGAACAGCAGGCAGCGGACGAGGCCGCCAAGGCGCAGGCTGAGCAGGAACGCCAGAAGGCGGAAGAGGCGATGCGTATCGCCTCGCAGGAAAAGGCCAGGCAAGAAGCCGAGCGCAAGGCCGCGGAACAGGCGTCCAAGGTCCAGCGTGCGCCGTTGCCCGAGGCCAACGACAACCCTCCGGCCAAGCCAAAGGCCAACCCGTTCACGATCGACAATCTGCTGAAGTCGCTGCAGTAGGGCAGTAGGGCAGTAGGGCAGTAGGGCAGTAGGGCAGTAGGGCTGCCGCCTCCCCCGCTCCCGCCGAAAGATCAGCGCCGCCGACAACCGGGATTCAACGATGCGACGCGTCTGCGCGCACCGTTGGAGATCAGTCCTTCAGGGTGTTCTGGAAGGACTTGAAGGCGGTCGCCGCGGGCTTGGCGGTGAGCTGTTCCTGGAACTTGGCGAAATCGGCGACTTCCCAGTGCTCCGCGAGTTTGCCATCGGCGATCCGGTAGAACTGGAAGGCGGCGAAATCGACGCGGTTCCCGGTGGCCTTGATGTCTCCGAAATCATTCACCTGGGTGCCGCTGACGCGGTTCATCACCGCCACCCGATCGCCTTCGCCGATAATCTGCTCAATGGTCCAGGTGAAGTCCGGGAAGCTGGCCTTCAGCCCCTTGAGGTAGCTCCGGACGACTTCGATTCCCGAGGTCTGCCCCTCGAGCTTGTCGCCATAGTCCTCCGAGACAATGTCGGCGAGCTGGCTGAGGTCGCCGGAATTGAACATCTCGAAATAGCGATGCACGATGGCTTTGTTGGCTTCGGAGTCGGACATCAGCGGATCCTTCTTGCAACGGTCTAGGCGTCTTGCGGATGCAGGATATGTTTTGCCGAGGCATCGCCGGCGGCGACTGTCTCATAGGCCTTCACGGCATCATCGAGCGGCCAGGTCTTGAGCGGCGACGGTCGCAACGCGCCGCTCTCGAAACCCGGGCGAAGCGCGTTCAGGATCGCCGCGATTTCGACGCCTGTGAGCTTGGCGGTATCAACGCCGATCAAACGTTGACGGTTGTTGATAGAAATCCATCAGATCGAATTCGACGCGGCGCGAACCGACGCTTGTGATCGCCACCTGGCGGCCGTCCAGACCCATCGACTTCATCGCCAGCTCGAAGACCGGCCCGCCGACAGCGTCCAGCACAAGATTCACGCCTTTGTTCTCGGTCAGCGCCGCCACCATGGTGGGCAGGTCCTTGGTTTTCGTGTTGATGAAGATATCCGCTTCGGAATCCCGGTTCATGTTGATGTCGGCGCCGATCACGCGAGCCTTCTTCCAGTGCGCAATCTGGATCGCGGCGCGGCCGACGGCGCCGGACGCGCCGGTGATGAGCACCGTTTCGCCGGCCCGGATATCTCCCGCCACCACAAGCGCGGACCATGCCGTGACAAAGGGGACGCCGACGGTGGCGGCCTGTTCCATCGACAGGTTCGCCGGCATCTCCGAAAGCCAATCTTCCGGTATGGCAACGAATTGGGCATGGGAGCCGTCGCGGTTGATGCCGAAACCGGCGCCGTTGCCCCATACGGACTTGCCCGCCCAACGGCTCGAAGCTGCGACGACCGTCCCGGCATAGTCGCGGCCAGGTGTGCGCGGCAACGTTGGGTTAAACACGCCGGAGACAAACTTCACGTCGCTGGGATTGATCGCCGAAGCAGCCACCTTCACCAACGCCTCGCCAGCTTGCGGGACGGGCTTTGCGATGGTCTGAACGCCCAGGACCGAGGGCGGACCAAAGGCCGAAAAGCGAACGGCGCGCATCGTCGTCATCGCCAGTCTCCAGACATGAGAACCTTCACCGAGCTACGCCCCGACGCGGATTGAAGAGCGATCGAAAGCCGAACTTCTAACCCGCCGATCGCTACAAGCCGAAGGGAGGTTGTGCGGCAGTAACCATGAGGTCCAGAAGGCGAAACCCGCGGCAGCCTGGCAGCGGGCTTTGCCATGCGTCAGGCTCCGCCGTGCGAGCCGAGGAGTTGCCACTCCCATGCCAGACTGGTGCCGGTCGCTCCACCATGGTCCAGGAGGACCTGCGCCAGCGCCGGAACGGTGGATTCCCGCGCCCAATCGCGCTGGAGTTCCGATGCGAACACTATCCAGGTCAGCGGCACGCCGCCGGCCTGGATCATCCGTTGAACGCCGCGATCATGGGCTTCCGTGCTGACGCCGCCGGAAGCGTCGGTCACAAAATAGACTTCCCAGCCTTCGCCAAGCGCCTGGATGACCGGGAAAGCGAGGCATATTTCGGTCCAGAGGCCAGCGATGACAACCTTCTTTCGACCGGTCTTCTTCACCCAGTCGACGCAGGCCTTGTCCTCCCAGGTGTTGATAGTGGTCCGGTCGATCGGAACCTGATCGGGAAACACGTCCTGGATCGCCTTGAGAAGCTCTCCACCGCGATCCTTGATCACCGTCGTCAGAAGTGTCGGCACATTGAACGCTTTGGCCACCTTTGCGAGAGCAACCGTGTTGTTGATCATGATTTGCGGGTCGATGTTTCGAACACCCGCAACCTGGAAGGCCTGATGGTCGATAAGCACAAGGACGCAATTCTCGGGCGTCAACATCGCCTCGAGACCAACCTTGGGGAATACTGCAGCGGCCATGTAATTTCCTTTTGTCGTTTTCGCAGACGGGCCTGCGCCCATCCGCATGGTGGTTCAATCTTCAATTCAAGTGATCGAATAGCTGGTTCGTACGGGATCAGATTTGACCGCAGTTGCATCAGGCGAACAGTCAGATACGGTCGAGCGTGACGTTCGATGCCATCGACAAGCCGTTACGAGGCGTGTGGATCATCGAACCAAATTGACTGTCTTGCGGCGAGGCCGACGCTACGCGCCGACTGGAGTCACCGGCGCTCCAAGCGCGTCGCGTCTCAACGGATTCAGGCGACCCGTCTCTGGTCTTTGTCTATGCCTGTCGTGTTGCCAAAACCGAAGTCACTTTTGGGTGACATGCATTCGCTCGCTATTCCCATTTGCTCAATTCGACGTCTGCTGCTCGGGCGACATTGCGCGCTTCCGAAAGCAGCGCTTTCCCGTCGTCAGTGAGCCGGGCCGGCTGGTGGAATCTCGTTCGAAAGCGTGACGCCAAGCTACGCTTCCAGATTGGTGATCGTGTAGCTGATAACCGAAGTGGCTCGGTTGAGCTGGCGCGCCGCGCGCGCGAAACTTCCAACGTCGATCACGGTCAGAAACACTCGCAATTGATCAGACGTTGGCGTGCCGGGATCAGACATGACGATTTTCTCGAATAGAAGACTCGAAATTTTACAAGTTTCGTACCCTTGGTCAGGGGCGCTACCATTCGCGACAGACGAATCCACCGACTTCAGAGGACCTAGCAAATGACCTATGCGATAATCGGATCTGGTGCCATCGGCCATGCCATCGCCACGCAATTCGCGCGCCAAGGCATCGATGTGATGGTGGCCAACAGCCGGGGACCGTCGTCGCTCACCGACATGGCACGCGCACTCGGTCCCAACATCAAGCCTGCCACCACCGGTGACGTGGTCCACGCCGATGTGGTGATCCTGGCGATTCCGTTTGGTGCCATTCAGGCGTTCGCCGGGAGCGCGGGTGCCGATTGGAACAACCGTCTGGTGATCGACGCGAGCAACGCGGTCGATTTTCCAGCGTTCAAGCCCGCCGATCTGGGCGGCCGCCTCTCAACCGAAATCGTCGCGGAGGCTTTTCCCGGCGCCCGTGTCGTGAAGGCCTTCAATACGGTCCCGGCGGCAAAACTGGAAGCGCCGCCAGCGCAGGCGGGCGGGCGGCGCGTTGTGGTGTTGTCCGGTGATGATGGCAGCGCGAGGTCCCAGGTTGCCGCTCTCATCGAGCGACTCGGCTATGCGGCGCTTGACCTCGGCACGCTGCGGCAGGCCAGCCATCTGCAGCAGTTTGGCGGCACGCTGGTGGCTCAGGACCTGATCAAGCTGGCCTGATCTTGCCATGCACCGAGACAGCGCCGTTGGCAGCAACGGGGACAGCCATTGATTTCACGGCATCGCTGCTTTGGCTGTCCTGCGTCCAAGACCCTGCGGCGAAGCCAAGGGATTCGGGTGCCGGGAAATAATCAGTATCGTTCCACCCAAGACCCGAGACGTCACTCGCGGTCCCGATCGAGCAGGCGCCTCAGCACGGGTTCGATGCGCGAGAGCTCGTCGAGATGCGCCGCCGACAGCTCGGCCAGGCAATCGTCGGCGCGCTCCGTCAGCCGCAGCAGCACACGGCGATGGTCGTCCGTGTCCTGATCCCGCACGACCAGTCCCGCCTCGCTAAGGCGGTTGACCAGTTCGACGGCGCTGTGGTGGCGGATGCGCAGGCGCTCCGCCAGATCGCCGACCGTCACCGGTCCGCCGCCCGGATATCCCTTGATCGCCAGCAGCGCCTGATGCTGGCGTGGTGTCAGGCCGGCGTCTTCCGCCTGCAGCTGGCTGAATTCGAGAAAGCGGCGGATCAGATAGCGAAACTCGGACAGCCGCTGGTAGTCGGTCTGTTTGATGGCGGGGCGAGGTTTTGCGGGCTGCGTCATGCCAGACATTTGTTCGTTTTCCGGCGAAAGCTCAAACGGATTTCAGGCGAAACCGGCTTGAATAATTATATCGTGTTACGATACATAGCCAGCCGACAATCCGGCTGGCCGTTTCGACCGTGCCGCATATCCCAGACACGGCCCGCCGCCAGGAAGCAAACCACGATGAAGACCCATCAACCCAACCCCGGTCATCTCAGGGATTTCACCACCGATGCACGAGTGCTGTTCATCGCGGCAATAGCCGTTGTGGTCGCCACGGCGGGGCTGTTTGCCGGCATCGCGCTGCTGAAGCTGATCCGGCTCGCCACCAATATCGCCTATTTCGGCCAGTTCTCACTCGCCGAGCTAAAGCTGCAGGACACGCCGCTTGGGCTTGCCGCCGTCATCGTCCCGGTCATCGGTGCGCTGATCATCGGCCTGATGGCGCGCTATGGCAGCGAGAAGATCCGAGGCCATGGCATTCCCGAGGCCATCGAGGCGATCCTGCTCGGACGTTCAAAGCTCGATGCCAAGGTGGCGATCTTGAAGCCGCTGTCGTCGGCGATCTCGATTGGCTCCGGCGGGCCGTTCGGCGCCGAGGGGCCGATCATCATGACCGGCGGCGCCATCGGCTCATTGATCGCGCAGATGCTGCCGGTCAGCGACAATGAGCGCAAGACATTGCTGGTGGCGGGGGCGGCGGCGGGCATGACCACCGTGTTCGGCACGCCGATCGCCGCGATCATGCTCGCGGTGGAGCTGCTTCTGTTCGAATGGACGCCGCGCAGCTTCATTCCGGTGGCGGTTGCCGCGATCATCGCCGAGGTCGAGCGCACTCTGCTGCATCTGCCTGGGCCGATTTTCCCGTTCCAGGGCGGCATGGCGGTCTCCTTCCTTGGGCTTGGCGGCTGGGTTCTGGTCGGTATCTGCGCCGGCCTGCTGTCAGGGCTTTTGACGCGGATGGTCTATGCCTGCGAGGACGGCTTCCAGAAGCTGCCCATCCACTGGATGTGGTGGCCGATGCTCGGCGGCTTGGTGGTCGGCATCGGCGGGCTGATCGAACCGCAGGCGCTTGGTGTCGGCTACGACAATATCGCCGACATGCTCGATGGCCGCACGCTCGCCACCGCGGCACTGCTCCTGCTCGTGGTCAAGGCCATCATCTGGTCGGTGGCGCTCGGTTCGGGAACATCCGGAGGCGTGCTCGCGCCGCTTCTGATCATGGGCGGGGCGATGGGGGCGGTGCTTGCCGGAATTCTGCCTCCGGCGGACCCGGGTTTCTGGACGCTGTTGGCCATGGCCGCCACAATGGGCGGCACGATGCGCGCGCCGCTGACGGCGACTTTCTTCGCCGTGGAGTTGACCGGCAACACGCATGTGCTGGTGCCGCTGATCACGGCTTGTGCGGCGGCGCACGCCGTGACGGTGCTGCTGATGAAACGTTCGATCCTGACCGAGAAGATCGCCAGAAGAGGACATCATCTGGTTCGTGAATATCGTGTCGATCCCTTCGCGCTGACCAGGGTACGCGAGGTGATGACCTCGCAGGTCGAGAGCGTGCCGGCCACCATGACGCTGCATGGCGCGGCGGCTTTCCTGACCGCACCGGAAACGCGGCATCCGAGCTTTCCTGTGGTCGACGAGAACAGGCAGGTGCTCGGCCTCATCGATCCGCCGGCAATTCTGCGCTGGCGCCGTGCCGGCAAGCACAGGACGACGACGCTCGGCGACTTGCTCGCCGGAAGCAAGGTGACGCTCGCCTATCCCGACGAATATCTGGAAGGCCTTTCCGACAAGCTGCTGATGGCCAACGTGTCCCATCTGCCCGTGGTCAATCCCGAAAGCCTGCAACTGGTCGGCTATGTCGGCTGGAAGGATCTGATGCGCGTGCGGTCTCGGAAACAGGCCGAAGAACGCGACCGCTCGACTTTGCTCGGCTTCAGCACCCGCCGCGGGAAACAACAAGGCGTGGCTTGACGAAGCCCGATTGCCGATCCGATGCCGGTCGCCAGCAGTCGGCTGCTGACGGCCGGCCATGGCGGTTGGAACGTCTAACGTTTTGTGAGGATATCGGACTTAACATGCGTGCCCGAAGGGGTGCTGCCTTGGATACGACCGGTGACGATTTTTCCGAATATCACGTGCCGCCGCGGCGCATCCTCATGCATCATCCGCGCCACGGCTTGTCGCTGGAGCGTTTGAGCAGGGAACGGCTGGTGGAGCTCAATTTCCTTGAATTGCCACATACTCCCGAGCTCTACACCGAATACGACGCCTTTGTCGCTTTGCTGGGAACGCATGTCGAGACGCTTTATCTCGATGATGTGATTGGCGACCACGAGCCGTTTCATGCCGAGGCGGCAAGCAATCCCAACCTCATTTTCATGCGCGACAGTTCGGTGACGTTACCCTGGGCGCCCGACAAATTCATCCCGACCCGCCCGGCCTTGCCAAGCCGCGCCCGCGAAGCGGTCGTGGTCAGCGCCGCGCTGCAAAGACTTGGCATGAGCCCGCTCACGCAGTTCGATCACGACGAATACCTGGAAGGCGGTGACGTGCTTCCGGTGACCTTCAACGACAAGCGCGTCCTGCTCGTCGGGTTCGGGGTACGCACGACCAAGGCGGCCGCGATAAAACTGGCGCTCGATCTGATCCCGCAGCATGTCGACTATATCATCGGCCTCTCGCACGATCCTGAGCTGCTTCATCTGGATACCGGGTTCACCGTCCTACCTGAAAAGGTGATCCTGGCCGCGGCCGGAATGTTCGGCGCCGGGTTCCTTATCGATGAGGAACGCAGGCTGAGCGCCGTCAATCCGCTGGCCTATGCCGAGGCGTTGGGCTGCTCGATCATTCGCTGCAACAAGGCCGATGCGATCGCCCACGAGCGGTGCAATCTGCTGCCGCTTGGCAACCGTCGCTACCTCGCCTTCGATCTTCCCGGCGAGTTGAAGGCTGTTCTCGAAAAGGCAGCCGGCATCCGCATCGATGTCGTCAAGGGCACCGAGATCGCCAAGGCGACCGGCGGGGTTCACTGCCTTACCCGGCCGCTCTATATCTAGGAATATCCAGAACTTGCCGAGACTGCTTGAACGGGCGCCTCAGAGTTTGTCGTAGGTTATTTTGGAAGCGACGTATTCATTCTTGAGCCGCCGCTGGCCACCTTCGAATGGTCCGGTGTTGAAGGCATATATTTTGAGCTCCGGCATGTTTTCAGCGGTCGCCGTGCGTTTCCAGGCATTCAGGAAATCGCCGTTCATTGCTGCCAGTTTGGTGAAGACCGTATCTTGCAGCGTCTCAACAGGATGGGCGAAGACAGCGGCGTCGACGAGCTCGATGGCGACCTCCATGCGCTTGTTGTGCGCTGCATCCTCATAAGAGATCAGCCGGAAGGTGCTCAGCACCGGTGCCAGAATATCGAGGCCGAACAGGATTTCTCGAAGGCTGTCGGGGGTAACCTTGGCGCCGTAGTATTCGATGGACATGTCCGAGCGGCCATAGATGAACAGCAGCGGCAGGTCGAGATTGCGGTTGCTTGCCTTCAGGATATCCTCGCGGCCAAGTCTTTTGAGAATGCGCCTGAGGTCCCCGAAGCGAAGCACATGCCCCCGATCGTGGATATTGTAACGGATCTTGGGTGAGATGTTGTAGGGCCGCGAGATCGTCGCCACCAATTCGCCCTTGGCGTTTTCCTCCAGATGATAGGCAAGCGGATTGTACTGGAAGATCATCGGTGTGACGCCGTAGCCAACCCGGATAATGGCTTCGCGCAACCGCTCATCCGTCAGAAGCGCGCGCCGCAGATTGATGGTGAGTTCGCTCTCGAGCGCCATGTTGACCTCAAGGTCGGAGGCGCCGTAGCTGCCAACCACGCGCTGGAATTTCTTGAGCAGATAGCCGCGCAGGCTCTCCGACACGCCTTCGCCGCCGAAGGCCGCATCGATGGTAAATTTGGACCAGTCAAGTCGCGGATCGTCGGCGAGCGTCTTGAGGAAAGGCGGATAGCCCATGACCACGTAACGAAAACGAGGGCCGAATTCGTGGATCGTGTTGATGATCTTATCGAGATTGGGACCCGTCGATTTGAGGATCGTGGTGTCGCTGAGCGAAATCGCGACGTTCATCCCGGTTGCCCATGCGCCGAGCGCGAAGGCGTTGAGGATGAAGATGGTTTCGCCCTCGCCGGTGATGCGATGGAACGTCATCTGCATCATACGCGTGGTGATCCGTCGCTCGGTCCTGCCGCGAACCCAGCTTGTCGGCGTGCCGCTGCTGCCGGAGGATTCATCGACGGTGACACCCGTAGACGGCAAGATGCCCCCCAGGACCCGCTCTTCCTGGCTGTACTTGCGGACGTAGGATTCCTTGTCCATCTCGGGGATCGACGTGAGGTCGGGCTTGGTGACGTGATCGAGCAGAATCTCAGGCTTGCCGCCGAGAGAATCGATATAGGCGCGGTAGGCCGGCACCCGATCGTAGGCGTGGTAGAAATTGGCCCAGGCGCGCCAGGCGCCCAAACCCCAGCGCACGCGCTCGAAGCCCGGAACGAGCAGGAGCCTGTAGGCGTGGCGCGATGACGCAAAGGCGCCTTCAACCAGATTGACCACTGCAACCAGGAACAGGAAGAACGGCCGTGCCATATGTTTCATCAACCGCATAGCGCGATGTCCTCGAAGGGTAGCCTGTTGCTGATCGGCGGGGCCTCGCTCTTGCCCAGTCGCAGCAGCAACCAGACCATGTCGGTTCCGCCTTTTTCATCGGGCATGCCGAAATAGCGGATCATGTTGAGGCGCGCCTCGTCCGATGTGATCACCGAGCCATATGGCTGCCAGTAGTAGCCGTGGCGGGCCACAATCAACCACAGACGGATCATAGTGATGCCGGCGCGATACCAGTCGTCGATGCCGACATAGGGACCCCGCAGCCAGCCGATGGTGCCGACGCCCTTCATGCTGCGTGCGTAGAGAAAACTGACCAGGCTGCGTATGCCCGGCATGGTCCAGAACCGCGGCCTGCTGAAGAAGCTGTGCAACAGCGGACCCGAGAAGCCGAGACAGCGTGCCGACAGTCCGTCGCCGGTGATGTCTTCCTCGCGGCTACTGAAGCGCAGCCAGCGCACCAACTCCAGGCGGATCGGGTCGTTCAGCATGTCGTGGAACAGGGCCTGACGGTTGAGCTCGATGACCCAGTCGATGGCTTCATGGTCGCTGCGCGATTCGAAACTGTGGCCGGTACGTCGCGCTTCCGTTCGCAGGTCGGCCAGCAATTGCTCGGAGATCGGGTGCCCATCGTAAGGCAATCGTGAAGTGTGCCGGTCGAGGATCAGCGCAGGATCAAAATCCGCGATGGGCCCGGAAGCTCGCCGAAGGGTCAAGCGGGCGATCGTCTGAGGTGTTTCGGTGTCGTTGTCGGGATACATCGGCGAGAAGTGAGTTTCCCGATTGAGCTCAAATCCCAAGCCGTGCGCCGCGATCGAACAGATTTCGACGAAGATGCCGGCCGTGAGCCAGGTAAAGCGGCCATGTGGATCGGCGACCCAGAGCCCGCGGCGCGGGAGAAAGATGACGTCTGCCTCGCTGTCGCTGCGGATGCGAAGCCGGAATGGCTGGGTGTTGTGGGGGCTTGGGCAACTGACTGCATAGCGGGCGATGTCCAGCCATGCCGCGCCCGTAGGCGCTTTGATCGGTTTCAAGACTACCCCCAGTTACCAAGTAAACTCGGGGTACCGTAGCGAAGAATTGATACCGAAATGTGAGCGGCGGTGGCTAACAAATCCTATCCGCGATCGGAAACTTAAGGCGGGCGACATCATTGTGTTGCCACGCCCGGCATTCAACGCGGTTCCATTGATGTATTTCTTGTTGGCGTGCTGGCTGTGCCGTGCTTCGCCCACGCCAGTACATGGAGCCTGAGCGCCGAGGACAGGTTGGTGTCGCGAGGCCGGGCCTCGTCGACTTCAGCGACAAGCGCGGCGAGTGTCAGCTTTCTCTCCGCGGCAATGGCGACGAGATCGTCATAGAAGGGTTTTTCGAGGGAATAGCTGGTGCGGTGGCCGCGAATGGTCACCGAGCGCTTTTCGACGACGCTCACGGCCAAAGGCTCATTGTTCGTCCTTGCCGGAGGGGTCGAGGCGATGGCCGGCGACAAATTTCTCGGCCTTGTCGGCAATCAGCCGGTCGCGCTGCCTGTCCGCCTTGGACCGGCCGTGCAGCGCCCGGTTCTGTTCAGCAACGCGCGCCTTATCGTCCCGCGCCTTCTGCTTGCGAGCCTGGCGGAGATTGACGATGTCGGCCATGGCCCGCGAGACTATTTCTTGCGGAAGGCGTCGAGCGAAACCACTTCGGCGCCCTTGGTGCCGGCGTCAGCGGCGGCGGGTTTCTTCTCCGGTTCGGCCGCGGCCTTCTTCTCGGCTTTCGGCTTCTTCTCCGTGACGATGGTCAGCGGTTCGGGGGAAGGTTGGACCGGCTCCTCGTCGGCCTGCGCGTCGGTTTTGACGTCGAATTCCAGCTCGAAATTGACCGAGGGATCATAGAAGCCGCGCACGGCCGAGAACGGGATCTCGAGCTTCTCCGGCACGTCGGAGAACGACAGGCCGACCTCGAAGCCGGTGTCGGTCACCTTCAGGTCCCAGTACTGGAACTGGATGACGATGGTCATCTGCTCGGGGTAGCGCTCGCGCAGGCGCGACGACACGCGCACGCCAGGCGCGCCAGTCAGGAAGGTGATGAAGAAGTGGTGATTGCCGGGGAGGCCGGTGCGCGCGACTTCGGCCAGGACCTTGCGCATGACGCCGCGCAACGCCTCCTGGGCCAGAATGTCGTAGCGGATGTGGTCGTCGGCCATGTGGTGGTCGGGTTCCGTTGAATCGTCCGTATAGCTGTAATCAAGCTTGAGCGCGGCGTAAACCGCATATAGACCGCAGCCGCGTCGAAGCGAGGACTATTGGCGACGATTTGATCGGCGAAGCCGGCTTCATCAATCGCAAATGTTATGCGTTAGCCAGCGCGCTTTGCTTTTTGACGCTGCTCGGGGAAGGGCGCTTGCCGAAAGCACGCAGGAAAGTGCGCACGCCATTGGTCGCCGATTGCACCACCTCGTCCTCGCGCGGCGTGCCGCCGAGCATGAAGGTGGTCTGCAGTTCGGCATTGACCAGGCCGAGGAACTGGCGCGCCGCGACATCGGGGTCCTCGATCGCGAGATAGCCGCCATGAGCGAGGCGGGCGAAGCGGGCGGCGATGGCCGGCCATGTCCTGCCCGGACCCTGTTCGCGCCACTCGGCAAACAATTCGGGATAGCGCTCGCCTTCGGTCTGGATCAGCTTGCGCAGGAATTTTCCGTCGCGGTTGCAGATGCAGTTCTGGTTCAAACGGACGGCAAAGCCGATCAGGTCGGCTTCGAGATCTCCGGGCTGATCGGGGAAGGTGGCAATGGTGGCGAAGATGCCGGCGTTGCAGCGCTCGGTAAGGTCGCGCACCACGGCCATGAAGAGCTTCTCCTTGTCGCCATGGTGATTGTAGACAGTCTGGCGCGACACGCCTGCCTCGGCGGCGATCAGGTCGATATTGGCGCCGGCGAAGCCCTCGCGGCAGAATACGCCGGCCGCGGCTCCAACGATCGACAGCCTCTTGGCCTCGTGGCCGCGTGGCGGGAAAGTGTCAGGAGAAACGCCCAATCTCATCAAAATCTATATAGAGGTGATTGACGATTTGGACAAGCCCGTCTAAATTTCTGGGCATAAGATAAAAGGGATTTCATCCCGAAGCGGATATTTTCGTGCTTGGGGAGTCGGAATCCTACGGGATGGAACGTCCTAGGGTTACGCGCTGCTTCGGCGCGGCAACCAGATTCGAAAGAAGCCAATATCATGAGTCCCAAATTCCTCCGCATCGCGGTCGTGCTCGGCCTGTTGTCCGCCATCGGCCCGTTCGCGATCGACATGTATCTTCCCGCTTTGCCGTCGATCGGCGAGGATCTGCATGCCAGCACCGCCGCCGTGCAGATGAGCCTGCTGATCTTCTTCCTGTCGATGGGGTTTGGCCAGATCGTCGTCGGGCCGATCTCCGACATGGTCGGCCGCAAGCTGCCGCTCTATGGCGGTTTGGCGTTGTTCATGGTCGGTGGCATCGGCTCGGCAATGAGCCCGACCATCGAGTGGTTGATCGCCTTCCGCTTCCTGCAAGGGCTTGGCGCCAGTGCCGGCATGGCCGTGCCGCGCGCCATCGTGCGCGATCTGCACACCGGCAACGAGGCCGCCAAGCTGATGTCCTTGCTGATGCTGGTGTTTTCGGTGTCGCCGATCCTGGCGCCGCTGACCGGCAGCCAGATCATCGAGAATTTCGGCTGGCGCGCCGTCTTCTGGACGGTGACCGGCGCGGCGGCCCTTGCCACTATTTTGCTCGCGACCTCGCTCAAGGAGACGCGGCCGGCGGAAGAACGCCTTGGCTCCTCCTTTGGCACCGCCCTTGCCGGCTACCGCTTCCTGATGGGCGACCGCAACTTCCTTGGCCTGGTGGCGATCGCCGGCTTCGGCATTGCGAGCTTCTTCGTCTATCTGTCGAGCTCATCCTTCATCCTGATCGACCATTACGGGCTGTCGCCTTCGGTCTACAGCGTGTTCTTCTCGATCAACGCCGTCGCCTTCATCGGCATGTCGCAGCTGACGGGACTGCTGGCCGAGCGCTTCGGGCTGCGGCGCGTGGTGCGCGTCGCGGTGACGGGCTATGCGACCACGATGGTGGTGCTGCTGGCGGTGATGGCGACGGGTGTCGACCGGCTCGACGTGATGGCAGCCCTGCTGTTCGTCGGTTACGGCTTTCTCGGCCTGGTCATCCCGACCACTTCGGTGCTGGCCATGGAAGAGCATGGAGAGATCGCCGGCACGGCTTCGGCGCTGATGGGCACGCTGCACTTCGCCATCGGCGCGCTGGCGATGGGCGTTGCCGGGGTGTTCTTCGACGGCACGCCGCTGCCGATGGTCGCCGGCATCACGCTCTGCGCGGTGATTTCCTTCACGCTGGCCAAAGTCACGCTCGGCCGCTCGCGCGAAGCGGTCGAAGCGCCTGCGGAATAAGCAGCCGCAAACGCATGTCCGCTTTCATGTCTGGAGCCCCGCCTCTTCAAGGATGAAGCGAACACGCTCGTCGACCGGCACAAGCGGCAGGGGCACCAGTTCGTAGCCGAGTTCGGCGTAGACGCCAGCCACCGAGTCATGGGTGCGTCTGGCCTCGTCCAGCGTCTGCTTGCGTTCTTCATCCTGCGCGAAGATTTCCGGCCAGGGCGGCGCGACGAAGACACGGCGCGCATAACGGAATTTCTCTGCCGCATTGACGAGGTGATCCGGCACCGGCAGGCCGCAAAGCCTGAGGTAGCCGATCGTGTCCGGCACGCCGCGATCGAAGAAGACCGGACCGGACCCGGTGTGCGCGGCATGCCAGGAACGCAGTTCCCACGACAGCATCAGCTCGGCAAAGAGGGCGCGGTCGTGCCAGGGCAGGGCGGGACCGCCGATCGTCATCTGGTCGCGAATGATGCCGCGCCCGGCTTCCGGCGCCGTCGCAAACCCACCCTGTCTCAGCGCCTCGATCAAAGTGGTCTTGCCGGAGCCCGGGCCGCCGGTCAGCACGAGGAATCGATCGGAATCGTTCTGCATCTTTTTGTCCATGAGAAGGCACGCGACGCGGCGGCTTCGCGGCCAGCAGGTCGAGCGAAGTCCGGACAGCAAGAGCCTTGCCGTCGTGCGTGACGCATATTGAAGGAGGGGAGAAGTGGAGGTTTCTGTTGCCAGGTACCTCCGAACCCCGCCTAGAAGTGCGAACCCCTAGGGCTTGATTTGAAGCTATCGCACTGCATTAAGCAGCGAGACGTGCTTCCGCATAGTTGTCGTTGGCAACTATAAGTTTAGCCCGATAACGGTGGTACAATGCCGGGCAAAAGTACGATCTTTACACCTTCGTCGATCCTATTTCGCCCCCAGCAAAAACCGCTCTGTCGTCAACAGCGGCTTTTGGTGGAGGCGCCGGGTACCGCCCCCGGGTCCGAACGGCTTATTTCATCGCCTGTTTATCGCCATAGTCGGTCAAGCCGACAAAACGAATATAGGGGGCGTTTCGCGGAAATGAAAGGCCGCAATGGGGCTTTGTCCCTGTGTCAAATTGCGACGGCAAGGGTTGACTTGGGCACGGTCTCAACCGAAGCTTTGCGGGCGGTGAGGAGTTACCGACCTAGCGCACAAGTTGCGAAGCGCCACAGCCCTCATCGATCGGATCCGTGGCGCCGACGAGGGGAATTTTGATGGCCGACTATCTTGCGGATGTGAAGAAATACGACGCGGGCGCCAGCGCCGACGCCGTCGAAAAGATCGTCAAGCATCTGGGCATTGCGCTGAGGAACCGCGACTCCTCGCTGGTGTCCTGCACCGACCCGAAAGAGCTCGAGCGCGTCAAGGAGAGCTGGGTAGCCAAGAAGCTAGGGGTTAGCGACGGGGCGAAAGCCGACGCCGCGATCGAGAAAACCTGCAAGGCAATGCATGCGGACCACAGCAAGGGCCGGGTGACCTTCTATTATCTGGTGGCCAAAGAACTGGGCAAGCTCGGCTCGCTTTGACTGTCGCGTCGGTTCGCCAAACCGGTGCGGCAGGACAGGTTTGTTTTTCACTTCACCACGCGCCAGCGCTGCCCCTCATCTGGCTGCCGCCATCTTCTCCCCGTATAGTGACGGGGAGAAGGACGCTGCGATTGCCGGTTTTGCCAATTGCCAGCATTGCGAAGAGCGCGGTGTTGCAACTAGCCTCTTTCTCCCCGTCACTTTACGGGGAGAAATGCCCGGCAGGGCAATGAGGGGCGGCGCCGACGCTGGGAGGAGTGGTGGTGCCAGCAACGCTGACATCGTTTTGAGTGTTCGGCCGCCTGTCTGGCAGCTATAATGCCTGAACTTTCGAATCGAGCCGGAACCGATGCGCCAGTATCTCGACCTCCTGCAGCATGTGCTGGAAAACGGCGCCGATCGCGGCGACCGCACCGGCACCGGCACGCGCTCCGTCTTCGGCCACCAGATGCGGTTCGACCTCTCGCGCGGCTTTCCCGTCACCACCACCAAGAAGCTGCATTTGAAGTCGATCATCCATGAACTCCTGTGGTTCCTGGCCGGCGACACCAACATCAAATACCTGACCGACCACGGCGTTACGATCTGGGACGAATGGGCGGATGAGAATGGCGATCTCGGCCCGGTCTACGGCAAGCAGTGGCGCTCCTGGCCGGATGGCCATGGTGGTTCGATCGACCAGATCGCGGGCCTTCTGAAGGAGATACGCCGCAATCCTCAATCGCGGCGACTGATCGTTTCGGCCTGGAATCCGGCCGAGGTGGAGGCGATGGCGCTGCCGCCCTGCCACTGCCTGTTCCAGTTCTACGTGTCCGAAGGCCGGCTTTCCTGCCAGCTTTACCAGCGTTCGGCCGATATCTTCCTCGGGGTGCCGTTCAACATCGCGTCCTATGCGCTGCTGACCATGATGGTGGCGCAGGTGACCGGGCTGAAGCCGGGCGATTTCGTCCACACGCTGGGCGACGCGCATCTCTACTCCAATCATTTCGAGCAGGCGCGCGAACAATTACGGCGTACTCCGAGAGCGCTGCCGACGATGTGGATCAACCCGGAGGTGAAGGACCTGTTCGCCTTCCGCTTCGAGGATTTCCGCCTGGAAAACTACATCGCCGATGCGTCGATCAAGGCGCCGATCGCGGTGTGAGCCACCAGGCTCAATCGATCCCCACCATGACGTCCGAAGCCTTGATGACAGCGTAAGCCGGCTTGCCCGCCTGGAGCTTGAGGTCGGCCGCGGCTTCGTTGGTGATCGAGGCCGTCACGATGGCGTCGCCGCCAATGTCGACATGCGAGGTGGTGGCTCCCTTGACGATCTCGATGATCGTTCCCTTGGGAATGTTGCGCGCGCTGGTCTTCATGCGGTCAACTCTTTTGCTTTTCGCTGTATCCAAACCAGCCCTATCGTAGGTCGGCCCGAGGCCCGCGTGCAATGCCGCCGTCGGGTGAAACGTCTTCCCTTGTTATGTTCAAACGGATATATCGATCGGCAGGCCAAGAGCCGATCGGATTTCAAACCAGGGAGAGTTTTCGATGACGCGCGAAGGTTTCGGATCGAGGGCGATCGCCATTGGCGGTTTTGCGGCGGCACTGATGGCCGCGGTGCCGGCGGCACACGCGCAAGACAAGGTCGTGGTGTTCGCAGCGGCCAGCCTCAAGGATGCGCTCGACGCGGTGAACAAGGCCTGCGAGGCCGATGTCGGCGAGGTCGCGACGGTGTCCTACGCCGCGAGTTCGGCGCTGGCCAAGCAGATCGAGGGCGGGGCGCCGGCTGATGTGTTCATCTCGGCCGACCTCGACTGGATGAAGTATCTCTCCGACAAGAAGCTGACCAGGCCCGACACCGAAGTGAAGCTGCTCGGCAATGAGATCGTGCTGGTGGCACCAAGCGATTCGACGGTGGAGGCCAAGATCGAGAAGGGTTTCGACCTGGCCAGGCTGATTGGCGATGGCAAGCTCGCCATGGGTGATTTCAAGGCGGTGCCTGCCGGCAAATACGGCAAGGCCGCGCTGGAATCGCTCGGCGTCTGGTCCTCTGTCGAGGGCAAGGTGGCGCAGGCCGAGAATGTCCGCGCAGCCCTGAAGCTGGTTTCGACCGGCGAAGCGGCGCTGGGCATCGTCTACGCCACCGACGCGCATGCCGAAAAAGGCGTCAGGGTGATCGGCACCTTCCCGGAGAATTCGCATGCGCCGATCATCTATCCGGTTGCCCAGACCGCCGATTCGAAGGACAAGGACACGCCGGCCTTCCTGAAGTGCCTGCAGTCGGCCAAGGCCGGCGCGCTCTTCAAGGAGCAGGGCTTCACGGTGCTCACCCCGAGCAACTGAGTTTCGAAAAGGACCTGATGCCTCGACATGACCTGGCTGCTGGACCTCACTCCCGACGAATGGAATGCGGTCCGGCTGTCCATCAAGGTGGCGACTGTCGCGATGCTCGCCAGCCTGCCGCCCGGTATAGCGATCGCGCTGCTGCTTGCCCGGAGCCAGTTCTGGGGCAAGACGCTGCTCAATGGCGTGGTTCACCTGCCGCTGATCCTGCCGCCTGTCGTGACCGGCTATCTCTTGCTTTTGACTTTCGGCAAGCGCGGCCCGGCCGGAGCCTTCCTGGCCGACCATTTCGGCCTCGTCTTTTCGTTCCGCTGGACAGGTGCGGCACTCGCCTGCGGTGTCATGGGCTTTCCGCTGATGGTGCGGGCGATCCGGCTGTCGATCGAGGCGGTGGACCGCAAGATGGAAGCGGCGGCGGGAACACTCGGCGCCAATCCTTTGTGGGTGTTCGGCACCATCACGCTGCCGCTGATCTTGCCCGGGCTGATCGCCGGCGCCATCCTGGCCTTCGCCAAGGCGATGGGCGAGTTCGGTGCGACCATCACCTTCGTCTCCAACATCCCCGGCGAGACGCAGACGCTGCCGTCGGCGATCTACACTTTCACGCAGGTGCCGGGCGGCGATGAGGGCGCGCTGCGGCTGACGCTGATTTCGATTGTCATTTCGATGGCGGCACTGGTCGCCTCGGAAGTGCTGGCGCGGCGGGTCGGCCGGCGGATGGATATCGAATGAGCGTCCTCGTCGATATCCGCCATCGGCTCGGCGATTTCGCCATCGACGTCCGCTTCGAAAGCGCCGGGCGGCTGACGGCGCTGTTCGGGCCGTCCGGTTCGGGCAAGACGACGCTGATCAACATGATCGCCGGGTTGATCCGGGCCGACAAGGGGCGCATCGAGGTCGAGCACCGGGTGCTGGTCGACACGGATGCCGGCATTTTCGTGCCGAAGCACAAACGCCGTATCGGCATGGTGTTTCAGGACGCACGCCTGTTTCCGCATATGAGCGTGATGAGCAATCTGTGCTACGGTCGCTGGTTCACGCCGGCAAAGGAGCGCTACGCCGACCTGGAGGCCATTGTCGATCTGCTCGGCATCGGCCCGCTGCTGGACAGGCGCCCGGCAAAGCTCTCAGGTGGCGAGAAGCAGCGGGTGGCGATCGGGCGGGCGCTGCTGGCCAGCCCCAGATTGCTGCTCATGGACGAGCCGCTGGCTTCGCTCGACGAGGCGCGCAAGGCCGAGATCCTGCCCTATATCGAGCGGCTGCGCGACGAGACGAAGATCCCGATCGTCTATGTCAGCCATTCGGTCGCCGAAGTGGCGCGGTTGGCCAGCGATGTTGTGATGCTGGCGCAGGGCAAGGTCGTTGCCTCGGGTCCGATCGAGGCTGTCATGCAAAGGCTCGACCTGTTACCGGCCGAAGAGCGCGGCGAGGGCGGTGCGGTTCTGGATACTAAAGTGCTGCGTCACGACGAGGCTTTCGGCATGACCGTGCTCGGCTCGGCCGCCGGGGAGATCCGCGTGCCGCGCCTTGCAATGAAGCCCGGAGCGTCTGTGCGTATCCGCATTCGTGCTCGCGATGTGATGATCGCGACGGAGGAACCAACGGGCCTCAGCGCGCTCAACATTCTGCCCGGCATGATCGTGGCGATCAATCCGGGCGAGGGGCCGACAGTCGAGATCGGCATCGATTGCCATGGCGCGACCGTGCTGGCCCGGATCACCGAACAGTCGCGGCAGGCGCTGAGGCTGCGGCTTGGCGGCAAGGTTTTCGCGGTGGTCAAGACAGTGAGTTTCGATCGCGCCAACACCAGCGCCGGCTTGCCGCTCGAGGCGCATGGCTGACAGGGGCGGCGAGCGCCGCTATATTGTTTTGGAATAACGATATCACCCAAGCAGTTCCGACAGGCTGGCGTGATCGCGGAGAAGCAAAAATGCCGTCGCTGAGCTTGCGGATAAATCTCGATCCCGACGGGCGAATCGGTCCGGGCAAGATCGAACTCCTGGAGCAGATTGCCGCTTTCGGCTCGATTTCGGCCGCCGCGCGCGGCATGGAGATGTCCTACAAGCATGCCTGGGATCTGGTCGAGGACATGAACCGGGTGTTCGGTAAGCCGCTGGTTTCGGCGCAGACCGGTGGCCGCAAGGGCGGCGGTGCGCAACTGACGTCCGTTGGCCTTGCGGTGGTCAGCCGTTTTCGAGCCATCGAACGCGCGGCGACCGCCGCGGCGGTCACGCATATGGAGGCATTGCAGGCGGAGATTGATGCGGGGTAGCAATAAGAGAGTAGGCATTAGGCAGTAGGCAGTAGGCAGTAGGCAGTAGGGTGGCAGCACCGTTCTCGACGGTCGGAGCTTTTTGTTCGAACAGATGACTTACTTCACTTCGGGAATATCATTCCCTACTGCCTACTGCCTACTGCCTACTGCCTACTGCCTACTGCCTCATTCCGGCTTGCGCAGAAGATAGGTGTCCATGATCCAGCCCTTTTCCTTGCGGACCTCTTCGCGACGCTTTTCGATCTCGGCGCCGACATCGCGGAGACGGCCGGAGATGATGATCTCGTCCGGCGTGCCGAGATAGGCGCCCCACTGGATGACGACATCCTGGTCGGCCAGCGTGTTGAAGGCGCATTTGCCATCAAGCATGACGACGGTGCTGCCGGCATTTTCGGGCAGCCCCTCCTCGGTAAGCCTGCGGCCGGTGGTGATCAGGATGGAATCGCCGATCCGGTTCAGCGCCGTCTTGTGGCTGGCGGCAAGCGCCTGGATGGCTGTGATGCCGGGGATGACGTCCTGTTCGAAGGCGACATTGCCTCGCAGGCGCACCCGCTCGAGGATGCGCAGCGCGCTGTCGTAGAGCGAGGGATCGCCCCAGATCAGGAATGCGCCGCAGCCGTCGTCGCCGAGCTCGTCGCCGATCAAGCCTTCATAGATGGCGGCGATGGCTTCGTGCCAGTCGTCGACTGTCGAGCGGTAGGAGGACGTCGGCTCGGCGCGCACCGGCACGTCGAACTCGACCCGGCGTGACTTGGGGTTGGTGACGAAGCGGTCGCATATCTCGCGCCGCAGCTCGGCCAGGTCGTTCTTGTCAGCCCCTTTGTCGGGGATGAACAGCACGTCGGCTCGGTTCAGACCTGATATGGCCTGCACGGTCAGGTGGTCGGGATTGCCGGCGCCGATGCCGATGACGAGAAGTTTGCGCATGGAGCGAACTCCTGCCCGATCGGAACCTGATAGTCCAGACCGGCGTGCCTCGGATGCGGAAGGGCTTTGAAACGCCACGTCGAAACGGCTAGGGTCATCCCAGGCATTCCAGCCGAGGGGGCTTCGATCTTGCGATATGTTCTGGCCGTAGCGTTGGCGTTTTCAATCGCGCCTGCCTTTGCCAACGACTCGATCGCCGAACTCGGCACTGGCGGCCTGATCCTGTCGCGCAGCGACGCCGTGGCGATGCAAAGCGAGGACCTCTTCATCTCGCCGGAAAAGGTGGCAGTCGACTACGTCTTCCACAACAACACCGACAAGGACGTTGACGCGATCGTCGCCTTCCCGATGCCCGACATCTCGGGCGATCCGGAGGAGATGCCGGCGATCCCCGAAAACCAGAGCGACAATTTCCTCGGCTTCGAGGTGACGATCGACGGTGCCGCGGCAAAACCGCAGCTCGAGCAGAAGGTATTTGCGCTCGGCATCGACATCAGTGCCGACCTCAAGGCGCAGAATGTGCCGTTCAATCCGTTCGGCGACGCGGCCAAAGCGGCACTGGCGAAGCTGCCGCAGGCGGTTGCTCGGGACTGGGAGAGCCGCGGCATCATCATCGAGGATCCAGAGGCGGACAGCGGCCCGGGCGCCACCCCAGCCTATACACCCTTCTGGCAGTTGCGATCGACCTATTGGTGGCGCTCGACCTTTCCGGCGAACAAGGACCTTCACGTCTCGCACCGCTACAAGCCCAGCGTCGGCGGTACGTCTTCGGTCAGTTTCTTCTACGACGGCAAGTTCCAGGGGCAGTACGGGGCCTACAAGACCCGCTACTGCATGGACGACACCTTCGAAAATGCGCTGCGAAAGGCCGCCAAGGACAATGCGGACGGTTATCCCCGGTATTACGAGCGCCGTATCGCCTATATCCTGACCACCGGCGGCAACTGGGCGGCGGACAGTATCGGCAAGTTCAAGCTGACCGTCGACAAGGGCAATCCGAAAGCGCTGGTTTCGTTCTGTGGCGACAACGTCAAAAAGATCGGGCTGACGACCTTCGAGATGGCGGCGGACGATTTTTATCCCGAGCACGATATCAATATCCTGCTGCTCGAACCGTCGGACAGCAATGGCGGGGATGCGAACTGATGCACGTCGCGATCTACGTTGCCATCGCAGAGAACGGCGTGATCGGCCGGGACGGTGGATTGCCCTGGCGGCTCTCCACCGATCTCAAGCGTTTCAAGGCAGACACGATGGGCAAGCCCATCATCATGGGCCGCAAGACCTATGAAGGTATAGGCAGGCCATTGCCGGGCCGGCTGAACATCGTCGTCACGCGCGACAAGGCCTGGCGCGCCGAAGGCGCCGAGGTGGCGCATACGCTGGAAGCCGCGATTCAGCTGGCAACGGTGCGCGGACGCTGCATGGCTGGCGTGGACGAGGTCTGCGTTGTCGGCGGCGGCGAGATCTATGCCCAGGCGCTGCCGCTGGCGGACCGGCTGCACGTCACCCATGTGCTGGCCGCCGTCGACGGCGATGCGCATTTCCCGCCGATCGATCCGAAATCCTGGCGCGTGGTGAGCACGCAGGATGTTCCGGCCGGCGAAAAGGACAGCCATGCAACACGCTATACGGTTTACGAGCGCGGCAGCGAGATACTTTGAAAGACAAAAACGGTATTGAGGACGACAAAGGGTCGCTATCGGCGCAAAACGGATGAAGTCGGCGGCGCATCGCGTTGAAAGCGTGCGGTGGCGTCCCTATAGAAGAACAACTGGATTTGCGCCGCAACGCCGGCGCTTGAGGGAATTCCAAGCGAAAGGACATTCATGCCCTGGAACGACAAGAGTGGCGGAGGCGGCGGTCCGTGGGGGGGCGGCGGCAACAATCAGGGACCCTGGGGGCAGGGGCCAAAGGGACCGAGCGGCCCGCAGGGCTCGCCTCCCGATCTTGAAGACATCATCCGCCGCGGCCAGGACCGGCTACGGCGCGCGCTGCCCGGCGGCGGTGGCGCGAGTCCGGCCGTGTTCGGGCTGATCGCCGCGGTGCTGGTCGTTCTGTGGGCGTTCCAAGCGGTCTATACCGTGCAGCCCGACGAGGTCGCGGTCGAACTGCGTTTTGGCAAGCCGAAGGCCCAACTGTCGCAGCCCGGCCTGCATTTCCATTGGTGGCCGCTTGAAACCGTCGAGACGGCCAAGATTTCCGAGCAGCTCGTCGATATCGGCGGCGGCAACACCAGCGGCAACGGCCTGATGTTGTCGGGCGACCAGAACATCGTCAACGTGCAGTTTTCGGTGGCCTATCAGGTCTCCGATCCCCGGGCCTATCTGTTCGACGTCTCCGATCCGGACGGCATGCTGCGGCAGGTCGCCGAAAGCGCCATGCGCGAAGCCGTCGGCCGCAGGCCGGCGCAGGATATCTTCCGCGACGACCGCCAGGGCATTGCGGCCTCGGTGCGCGAGATCATCCAGACGACGCTGGACGGCTACAAGGCCGGTCTGCAGGTCAACGCCATCTCGATCGAGGACGCGGCACCGCCGCGCGAAGTGGCTGACGCCTTCGACGAGGTGCAGCGCGCCGAACAAGACGAGGACAAGTTCGTCGAGCAGGCCAACCAGTATTCCAACCAGAAGCTGGGTCAGGCGCGCGGCGAGGCCGCACAGATCCGCGAAGACGCGGCCGCCTACAAGAACAGGGTGGTGCAGGAAGCCGAAGGTGAGGCGCAGCGCTTTATCTCCGTCTACGACGAATACGCCAAGGCGCCCGACGTGACGCGCAAGCGCCTCTATCTCGAAACCATGGAGAGGGTTCTGAAGGACTCCGGCAAGGTCATCGTCGAGCAGGGCAACGGGCAAGGGGTCGTTCCCTATCTGCCGCTGCCGGCATTGCAGCAGAAAGCGCCTGCATCAGCCGCGCCTGGCGCGAACACGGGAGGTAACCGGTGATGGGCAACCGTCTTCCCGTCTTCGTCGTTATCGCGGCGGTTATCCTGTTCCTGATCTATTCGTCGGTTTTCGTGGTCAATGCGCGCCAGCAGGCGCTGGTGCTGCGCTTCGGCGAAATCGTCGACGTCAAGACCGAACCCGGCATCTACTTCAAGGCGCCGTTCTCGTTCTTTGACGCCGACACGGTGCAACTGATCGAGAACCGGGTGCTGCGTTTCGACCTCGACAACATCCGCGTCCAGGTTTCGGGCGGCAAGTTCTACGAGGTCGATGCCTTCATCGCCTACCGCATTTCGGATCCGCGTGTGTTCCGTGCTGCCGTGTCCGGCCAGATCGAACTGGCCGAAGCCCGGCTGAGGACCCGTCTCGACGCCGCCTTGCGCCGCGTCTACGGTCTGCGCGACTTCGAGGCCGCCCTCTCCGAAGAGCGCGCGGTAATGATGCGCGAAGTGCGCGATCAGCTCCGGCCCGACGCCACCTCGCTCGGTCTGCAGATCGAGGATGTCCGCATCCGCCGCACCGACCTCACGGCCGAGGTCTCGCAACAGACCTACGATCGCATGAAGGCCGAACGTCTGGCCGAGGCCGAAAGACTCAGGGCACGCGGCAACGAGGCGGCGCAGCGCATCCGCGCTCGCGCCGACCGCGAGGTCGTCGAGATTATCGCCGAAGCGCAGAAGGAGTCCGAGATCCTGCGCGGTGAGGGCGAGGCCCAACGCAGCGCCACCTTCGCCGACGCTTACAAGCGCGATCCGGCCTTCTTCGATTTCTATCGGTCGATGAACGCCTACGGCACGGCGCTGGACAATACCGGGACGACCATGGTGCTGTCGCCGAGTTCGGAGTTCTTCCGCTACTTCCGCGACCCCGATGGCGAGGAAGGGCCGGCGAAACCAGCGCCGGCACCTGCCGCGCCTGCCGCGCCGACGACACAACCCAGCACGGGCCAGTAACGGCCGGTGCAGGATTTCTTCGCGGCGATAGGCCTGGTCCTCGTCATAGAGGGCCTGGTCTATGGCGGCTTTCCCGCCTTCGCGAGGAAGCTCGCGGGCGAGGTGCTGTCGATGCCGGAGAATGCGTTGCGGATCGCCGGGCTGGCCGCGGTCGCCATCGGTGTCGGCATCGTCTGGCTGGTGCGAGGCGGGTGAGGCGGCCGGTTTTCGTCTTGGCGCTAACGGAGGATTTATCCTCCGCGGATAGTCCTAGCCGCAAACGTGCCGTATTTTTTGCCAACATGGCGCAGCACGGTGTTTTCGCCGTTGCGCTTTCTTTCTCAGAATACCGGGAGGCCTCTCGATGACATCCACACTGCTTTTGCGCACGGTACGGCGGACGTTCATCGCTGGCACGGCAGCGCTTCTTGTCGGCACCGTCGCCATCCCGTCCTTCGTGACGCCGACATTCGCCAATGACGGGCCTGCTTCGGTGGCCGACCTCGCGGCAGGCCTGCTCGGCGCGGTGGTCAACATCTCGACCTCGCAGACGGTGAAGGGCACGGAGGGTCCGGGTGCCGTGCCGATGCCGCAGCTTCCCGAAGGCTCGCCGTTCCAGGACTTCTTCGACGATTTCTTCAAGAATCGCGGCGGCGGCAAGGACAATAGCGCGCAGAAGGTGCAGTCGCTGGGCTCGGGGTTCGTCATCGACGCCGAACAAGGCATCGTCGTCACCAACAACCACGTGATCGCCGATGCCGACGACATCGAGGTCAATTTCTCGGATGGGGTGACGCTGAAGGCGACGCTGGTCGGCACCGACACCAAGACCGACGTCGCGGTGCTGAAGGTCGATCCGAAAGGCCACAAGCTCACCGCAGTGAAATTCGGCGATTCCACCAAGATGCGCGTCGGCGACTGGGTGATGGCGGTCGGCAATCCGTTCGGCCTTGGCGGCACGGTCACGGTCGGCATCGTCTCGGCGCGCAACCGCGACATCAACTCCGGTCCTTATGACGACTTCATCCAGACCGACGCCGCGATCAATCGCGGCAATTCGGGCGGACCGCTGTTCAACAGCGCCGGTGAGGTTATCGGCATCAACACGGCGATCATTTCGCCGTCCGGCGGCTCGATCGGCATCGGTTTTTCCATCCCCTCGCAGCTCGCCTCGGGTGTTGTCGACCAGTTGCGCCAGTATGGCGAGACGCGGCGCGGCTGGCTCGGCGTGCGCATCCAGCCGGTGACGGACGACATCGCCGAAAGCCTCGGCATGACCACGGCCAAGGGCGCGTTGGTCGCCGGCGTCATCAAGGGCGGTCCCGTCGACAACGGCACCATCCAGGCCGGTGACGTCATCATCAAGTTCGACGGCAAGGACATCCATGAAATGCGCGACCTGCCGCGCGTGGTCGCCGAAAGCCCCGTCGGCAAGGCCGTCGACGTGCTGATCGTGCGCAAGGGTGTCGAGCAGACCGTGAAGGTGACGCTCGGCCGGCTTGAGGATGGCGAGAAGCTCGCAAGCGGCGAGCCGGGCAATACCAATCAGGACAAGGGCGGCGACAAGGCTCCGGCCGTCTCGACCGCCTCGGTGCTTGGCATGACCGTTGGCGAGCTCAACGACGAGACGCGCAAGAAGTTCAGCATCGCCGCCGATGTCTCCGGCGTCGTCATCACCGACGTGGCAAAGGACTCGGCCGCCGCCGAGCGCGGCATCCAGCCGGGCGAGGTGATCACCGAGATCGCGCAGGAATCGGTCGCCACGCCCAAGGATGTCATGGACCGGATCGGTGCGCTGAAGGAGCAGGGCCGAAAGAACGCGCTGCTGATGCTGGCATCGAAGACCGGTGAGTTGCGCTTCGTGACGATCCGGATGGATTGAGCTTTCAATCGAGCGACTTCTAAAAGGCGGCTAACCGGCCGCCTTTTTTCGCGCCTGCCACTCGGCGCGCGAGAGCCGATAGAGCACATGCCGCTTGAGCGCGGAGTGGCTGTCGGGGATGCCGGGATGATCGAAATCGGCCGACGGGTCGGTCGTCATGCCGAGGCGTTTCATGACGGCGGTCGAGCGGTGGTTTTCCGCAACGGCGAAGGACACTATCTCGTCGAGGCCAAGCGTCTCGAACCCATAGGCGAGCCATGCCTCGGCGGCCTCGGTGACATAGCCCTTGCCCCAGAATTCGGGCGCCAGCCGCCAGCCGATCTCGATCGTGCCAGCCGGCAGGACGTCCATATCCTCGGTTCCTGAGAGCCCGACAAAGCCGATGCACTGACCGGTGGCGGCAATCTCGGCAGCGGCGAAGCCATAGCCGTCCGCATCGACCCAGGCACGGACCTGGTCCATCTTGGCGTCGGCGGCGGCGCGGTCGCGGCGGAACGGGAAGAACTCCATGACGCGGTCATCGGAGTTGATGCGATGGAAGAGCTCACGATCGCGCTCTTCCCAGTTGCGCAGGACGAGGCGCTCGGTGCGCATGGGTTTCATTGCACAAACTCTTCCTGACGATAGCCTTGGACATAGAGCAACGCGGTGAGGTCGCCATGGTCGATGCGAACCCTGGCCTGCGCCGCCACGGCTGGCTTGGCATGAAGCGCCACACCGGTGCCGGCGAGGCGGATCATGTCGAGATCGTTGGCGCCGTCGCCAACGGCAATGGCGTCGGCCGGTGTCAATTCCAGGCGCGCCGCGATTTCGAGCAGCGCCTCGGCCTTGGCGGCGCGGCCGAGGATCGGCTCGCCAACCAGCCCGGTGAAGCGTCCGTCCTGTTCGAGCAGGCGGTTGGCGCGGTTTTCCTGAAAGCCGAGCATATCGGCGATGCGCGTGGTGAAGACCTCGAAGCCACCCGAGATGAGCGCTGTCCAGGCGCCGTTGGCGCGCATGGTCCGGACCAGCGCCCGGCCGCCCGAGGCCAATGTCAGGCGGTTGGCGACGATGCGGTCGACGACGGCGGCATCGAGGCCCCTGAGCAGCGCCACGCGTTCGCGCAGCGCCGGCTCGAAGGCGATCTCACCGTTCATCGATCGCGCGGTGATCGAGGCGACGTGCTCCTTGACGCCGATCTCGTCGGCCAGTTCGTCGATGCATTCCTGATCGATCATGGTCGAATCCATGTCGGCGAGGAGGATTTTCTTGCGACGCGTTTCGGCCTGCTGGACGATCACATCGACCGGTTCGGCGGCCAGTGCGGTGCGCAGCGTAGCGGTGATATCGGCGGTGTCGACCGCCTGCGGCAAAGCGAGATCGCAGGCAATTCCTTCTGCCAGCCAGACGACAGTGCTTGCGCCCACCGAGCGCGAGGCCATATTCGCAAGCGACGGCGACAGGGCGCGGTCGGCGGGACGGGAAACAAGCGTGGCAATGAGCGGCATCGAAAATTCCGGCACGGATGCGGGCGAAGGCCGCGTGAAGAACGCGATCCTGATAGCCGGGCCGACCGCCAGCGGCAAGTCAGCACTGGCGCTCGATCTGGCCGAGCGCGCAGGCGGCGTCATCGTCAATACCGATTCCATGCAAGGCTATTCTGTTCTCGACGTGTTGACCGCGAGGCCGGAGGCGGCCGAGCTTGCACGCGTGCCGCATTTTCTCTACGGGCACGTCCATCCCGGCAGCGCCTATTCGACCGGCGCCTGGCTGCGCGACGTGATGAAACTCATCGACGACGGAACGCTCTCGCGGCGGCCGATCTTCGTCGGCGGCACCGGCCTTTATTTTCGCGCGCTTGCCGAAGGCATTTCGGAAATGCCCGATATTCCGCAGCCGATCCGCGACCGTTGGCGCTATGAGCTGAAGGAGCAAGGCGCGGTCAAGCTGCACGCCCTGCTGCTGCGCGAGGATTCGAGAGCCGCCATGCAGCTGAAGCCAACCGACAGCCAGCGCATCGTACGGGCGCTGGAGGTTCTCGACGCCTCCGGCCGATCGATCCTGGACTGGCAGGCCGCGCGCGGTCGCCCTCTCATCGACAGGCAGACGGCCGGTTTCCTGGTCATCGAGCCGGACCGGGCGGCGCTGGTTGATCGCATCGAAAGGCGCTTCGACCAGATGCTGGACAAGGGTGCGCTGGAGGAGGTCAGGCAATTAGTGGCCCTTCGCCTCGATCCGGATCTGCCGGCGATGAAGGCGATCGGCGTTCGCGAACTGCAGGCCGCGATGGCCGGACAATCCAGTTTTCCCGAGGCGATCGAACGCGCCAAGATCGCAACACGGCAATATGCCAAGCGGCAGGCGACCTGGTTTCGACATCAGCTGGGGCCTGAATGGCAAAGACTGTGCCCGGGTGACGATCTCGAAACCAAGATTTCAACGCTGGTTGCTAATGCAACTTAAAAAGTCGACATCGAGGGAAGGGTTCCCGCCGAAGTTGTTGGAATTAACGCTCCGTAAGTCGGTCCGTGCCATAAGGTCGATGGGTACTTTTCCATCGGGGAGCAGATGCGTTTCCATAAGGCGGAATCCGCTTTCTTCGTCTTTATCTTCGTGATCCTGGCCGCCGGCCTGGTGACGCTGCACGCTTATGGGCTCTTGCAATCCTTCGCCACCGAACTCCATACGGCCTCGGGCCTGGACAAGGTCATCTACCTCAACAAGCTGTTGTTCGCGACGGGCGTGCTGCTTGCGACCGCGCTGTTTTTCGGCATCTTCTTCATCTATCCGCTGATCCGCAAACAGGCGACGGAAGAAGGCAAGCTGCGCGCCATGACTGTTTCACTCAGCGCCCGCTCCGAAACGCTCGAGCACGCCGCCCTGACAGACGGCCTGACCGGCATGCAGAACCGGCGCTATTTCGATGATGCGCTGAAGGAATATCTCGAGGAGTTCCGGCGCATCGAAAAGCCGGTCGGGCTGATGATCCTCGATCTCGACCATTTCAAGCAGGTCAACGACACCCATGGCCACGATGTCGGCGACGAGGTGCTCAGGGCTGTCGCCAACTGCCTCAAGGACATGACACGCTACCACGATGTGGTGGCACGGCTGGGCGGCGAGGAGTTCGCCGTGGTCACGCCCAATATGGAGGCGGAACTGCTGGCCAAATTCGCCGAGCGCATCCGCAGGGCGGTCGCCAACATGTCGATCCTTTCGGGCAATGTCCGGCTCAAGATCACGACAAGCGTGGGCCTTGCCGTCTGGGACCGCAAGGAGACCGCCGAGGAATTCTATCGCCGGGCTGACCGCCAGCTCTATGAAGCGAAGAGGCAAGGCCGCAACCGCGTCTGCGCCTAAAATCCCATCATTGAATTCGTGAGGCTGGCCGTCTGCCGCTGTTTTCTGCGCTTCCGGTGCTCACGGACTGAATGTCCGCTCCGCTCCGGTTCTCGAAAACAGCACCACCCGGACTCAGCCTGACGAATTCCCTGACGGGATTTAACCAAGGTGGCCTACGAAGTCCGCAAGCTGCAGGTTCAATCGTTCTGGGGACGCAGGCCGAAGGTGGCGGGCTTGAGGCCATAGCGCGTGTCGAAATCGTCGTCCGACTGGACGCGAGCGGTTGCCGGCTTGCGATAATCAGGATCACCGGCCTGCCGGCCGGAATCGACCACCTCGGCGAAGGCCATCGCCTGCTGCTGTGGTTTTGGCACGTTGCGCAGTCGCTCGACGATCGCCACCAGGTCGACATCGTCGCCGCTCTTCGGCGACGCGGTTTCTTCGCGCCTGGACGTGCCGGGGATCAAATGCGCCGGCAGTCTTTCGAATTTCAGCCGCATCGTCGTCGCCACGCCTTCGCCGAAGGCGATGGCTTCGCGCTGGCCCATGGACGACAGGAAGGCAAGCGTGGAGGCGGACGAGTCGGCGATGGCCGAGCGGATGATCGCCTGGTCCTGCTCGTTGGCGAGCCGCATGGCGAAGAAGGTCGAGCACTGTGACAGGATGGTCGGGTCGAGCTCGCCCGGACGCTGGGTGACGACGCCGAGATAGCAGCCATATTTGCGGCCTTCCTTGGCGATGCGCGACAGCGCGTGGCGTGTCGGCGCAAAGCCGAGGCGCGCATCGGCCGGCATGTAGCGGTGGGCTTCCTCGCACAGCAACAGGAGTTGCAGCTTGCCCTCGCTCCACAGAGCGAGGTCGAAGGCCAGGCGCGCCAGCACCGAACAGACGGAGTTGACCACTTCGGAGGGCATGCCGGCCATCTCGAAGCAGGTTACCGGGCGGCCGTGATGCGGCACGCGGAAAATGTTGCCGATTGTCTCGTGGATGGTGTCCTCGATCAGGCGCGAGCTGAACATGAAGCGGTAGCGCGGATCGGCGGCCGCCGATTCGATCCGCGTCTTCAGCGATTTGAGCGTCGGGCGGTCGTTCTTGCTTTCGAGCATGCCCATGCGCTCGTCGATCTGCTTGAGCAGGTCGGCGATGCGGTAAGGCACAGGCGTATCGGCGGTCAGCGCATCGTTGCCGCGCCTGAGATAGGTGCCCGAGCTCGGGTTGCGGTAGAGATTCTTGGCGAGCGGAATGAGATCGCGCAAAGCGTCGATTTCTTCCGGGACCGTTTCACGGCCCCGAAACAGCACTTCGGCGAATTCCTCCAGCCGGAACATCCAGAACGGCAGGTCGAGCGTCTTGGAATCGACCTTGACGCAATATTCGGGCAGCGAGGCCGCGAACTCGTTATGCGGGTCGAGGATCAGGATGCGCAGGTCGGGTCGCGCCGTGATCGATTTGCGCAGCAGCAGCGAGACGGCGGTGGACTTGCCGACGCCGGTGGTGCCGACGATGGCGAAATGGCGCGCCAGCGTGTCGTCGATGGCGATGTTGGCGGCGATCGCGTCGTCCTGCGACAGCGAGCCGATGGTGATGGAATGCCGCCCGGCCAGGTCGTAGACGGCCTGGAGATCGCGGCTGCGGATGCGGTGCGCGATGGCGCCAATGTGCGGATAGGTGGTGATGCCGCGGTCGAAGATCGGCTTGGCGCCGGGTTCGGCCGCGTCGCGGACTTCGCCGATCAGCTCGATGCTGACCTCGATAGCGTTCTGGCCCTCATTGCTCCAGGCGCGGTCCGATTTGCCGATGGCATAGACCAGGCCGACGGTTCGCGTCGTGCCCAGATTGATGGAGATCATCTTGCCGACCGTCCACAGGCCGGTGACGGCGCCATCAATGTCGTCGGCATAGGCGCTGATGGTGGCGCGCGCGCCGTCGCATTGCACGACATTGCCCAGGATGCGCCGGTCGTTCTGCTCTGCGTTGCGGCGCTCCTGCGATGTCGGTTCTCCGACGGAAGCTTCGCGTTCGACATACATGGACAGGCCAATCCCTATTTTCCTTGGAGCATGGACCCTAGCGGGATGGGGTTAAGGTCGGATGAGGCTGGATGGTGTAAGGAGGATTAAGCGCCTGTTGAAAATTGTCGCAAATGGCTCTTCTGCATCGTCTGAGTTTCGCTATAATGTACGAATGAATAATATAGCGAACGATATTTCCTTGGGCATCGGCAGCCGAATCCACACCGAACGGACCATGCGGGACTGGTCATTGGCCGAGCTCGCCGAGCGGTCCGGCGTTTCCAAGGCGATGCTGAGCACGATCGAGCGCGGCATGACCAGCCCGACGGCGACCCTTCTGGTGCGCATCGCGGCGGCCTTCGGGATGACGCTGTCGACCCTCATCGCACGGGCGGAATTGCAAGGGGGCGGGGTGCTGCGCGAGGCCGACCAGCCGGTGTGGCGCGATCCTGCCACGGGCTATGTCAGGCGGCATTTGTCGCCGGCCAGCGACATGCCGCTCGAACTGATCAAGGTGCATTTGCCGGCGGGCGCCAAGGTGAGCTTGCCCGCGGCCTCCTATGCCTTCATCAAGCAGCAGATCTGGCTGGTTTCCGGGCGGCTCGAATTCACCGAGGGCGATGTGGTGCACCGGCTCGAATCTGGTGACTGCCTGGCACTCGGCGCGCCGTCGGACTGCACCTTTCATGCCCTGGAGGCGGACGCCGACTATCTCGTGGCGCTGGTCAGGGGCTGACCTCATGGCAAGACGGCCAAAGCGCTCCCACAATGGGGGGCCGCCGCTTGACGACTACAAGGGGCCGCCATGGGGCAGGGGCGACCCCTACATCTTCCTGGCCTGGCAGGCCGCGCACGCAAAGGCATGGAAGGCGCCGAGCCACGAGGTCATGCTGATGCGCACGGACAAGGCCGAACGGCTGGGCCTGACCTATGAGGAATACACGCTCGAGATCCTGGAGCGCGGACAGCATCTCAGGGAAGACGACACCGAGCGCATCAGTGCCATCAAAGCCGCTCGCAAGCGACGGCGCGTGCGCCATCTCGGCTGACGGCCTCGAGCCCACGTCGCGTCATCTCCAGAGGACCAGGCATGAATTCCATCGAAATCGGAACGCTGAGCGCCAATGCTGAAACGCTGGCGATGCTGACTGACCTGCTTGTCGAAACGGTTGCCGCCGGCGGTTCGGTCAGCTTCATGCATCCGCTCGCGCCGGAGGCGGCAAACGCATTCTGGGAGAGGTCGCTGGCCGCGGCGGCACGAGGCGAGAGGGTGGTGCTTGGCGCGTGGGATGGCAGGGCACTGGTCGGCACCGTCACCTTGCTGCTCGATTGCCCGCCCAACCAGCCGCACCGGGCCGAGATCGCCAAGCTGATGACATCGGCCGAACACCGGGGCAGGGGCATCGGAACGCGCCTTATGAAGGCGGCCGAGCGTCTCGCCGCCGAGAGGGGGCGCACGCTGCTGGTCCTGGACACGGCGACCGAGGAAGGTGCTTCGGGCCTCTACGAAAAACTCGGCTTCACCCTGACCGGCGAAATACCGGACTATGCGCTGAAGCCGCATGGTGGGCTGACAGGCACGCTGATCTACTGGAAGCGTATCGCCTCATCGTCCCGGTAGTTCCGCGCCGTCAGGCCGAAGCCGCACTGGAGAGGCGGCTCAGCAACCAGCGGCGGAAATCCTGCTCGGCACTGGTCAGGCGCACGGTCGGTGCCCTGGTCAGAAAATGGCCCGAGGTGCTGGAGAGCTCGAAGTCGGAAAGCGGCACCATGGTCCTGTTTTCGAGTGCCGCGTCGACGAGCGGCCGCGACCCCAGAAGCACGCCGGCGCCGGCACTCGCCGCTTCCATCGCGGCGACGAAACTGTCGAAGCGGTGGGATCGCTGGGGGTGGCCGGCCAATCCGGCCCCCGCGAACCATTCCGCCCACATCTCGCGCGCGCCGGCGACCAGAAGCAGCGGCAGGGATGCCCAGTCGGCGGCGCCGGCCAGGGCCGGGCTGGCCACCGGCACAAGCCGCTCGGCCGTCAGCCTGTCGGCTTCGCGTCCTGGAAAGGATCCGTTGCCGAAACGGATGTCGAGCGCGGAGCCCGGCAGGTCGTAGTCGGTCGGGCGATGGATCGTCACAAGATCGAGTTGGATGCGCGGCAGCGCCTCGGCAAGATCGGGCAACGCCGGGACCAGCACCAGCAGGGCGAAGGAGATCGGCACCCGGATCTGGACGGCGCGGGGTTCGAACAGTTCCGTTGTGCTGCTGGAGATGGTGGCGAAGGCCGACTGGATGTGCGGCAGATAGGCGGCGCCCTCCGGCGACAGCGCGACACCACGCGCCAGTCGTGAGAACAGGCGCGTCTTCAATCGTTCCTCGAGCAGCCGGATATGCTGGCTGACGGCTGCCTGTGTCAGGCCGAGTTCGGCCGCGGCCGCCGTGAAGTTCGACAGCCGTGCCGAGGCCTCGAAACTGCGCAGCCAGTCGAGTGGGGGCAGGGAGGGAATGGATTTTCGAGCCATTAGCTATTTGCGGTCATTGGCCAAAAAACGATAATTTGAGTTATGCCGTTCGCGCGGTCAACATGCATTCGAAACCCACGGATCGGCCCGTGGGCCGTAACGGACAGGAACAGTATTTCCATGTTGACCCACGCGCTGGTTGGCGACGACGGCAGAACAATCGAACTTGGCTGGCAGGACGGGAGGCACACCCGCTTTCATGCCATGTGGCTGCGCGACAATGCGCTGGACGACAAGACGCGCAGCGCCGGCAACGGCCAGCGCCTGATCACCATCCTGGACATTCCGGCCGACACGAAGATCGGTGCGGCCGCGATCATGGGCGATGCCCTCGAGATCAGCTTCGTGCCGGAGCAGAAGACCGTCAGCTTTCCGGCTGCCTGGTTGAGCGCCAATGCCTACGATCGCGATACGGCGCGCGGGGCTGGCTGGACCGGAGAGGATATTGTGCGCTGGACCAAGGCCAGCGTGCAGAACTCGGTTCCACGCGCCGGCTACGCTGCTGCCAGCCATGACCGTACCGTCCTGCGCGAGTGGCTTTCGGCGGTGAGGACCTATGGCTTTGCCGTGATGGACGGCCTGCCAGCGGAATCCGGGGCATTGTGCAAGGTCTCCGATCTGTTCGGCTATATCAGGGAGACCAATTACGGCCGCTGGTTCGAAGTGCGCGCCGAGGTCAATCCCAACAATCTCGCCTACACCAATCTCGGCCTCCAGGCGCATACGGATAACCCCTATCGCGATCCCGTGCCGACCCTGCAGATCCTTTCCTGCATCGAGAATACAGTGGAGGGTGGGGAATCCAGCGTTGTCGACGGTTTTGCCGTCGCGGCGGCGCTGCAGACCGAGAACCCTGAAGGCTTCCGGCTGTTGAGTTCCTGTCCGGCGCGCTTCGAATATGCCGGCTCATCCGGCGTGCGGCTGCAATCCAAGCGTCCGATGATCGAGCTTGGACCGGATGGCGAGTTGATCTGCATCCGCTTCAACAACCGTTCGCTGGCGCCTGTCGTCGACGTGCCGTTCGCCGACATGGACGCCTACTATGGCGCCTATCGCCGGTTCGCCGAGCTGATCGAGGATCCGTCCTTCGAAGTGACCTTCAAGCTGGAAGCGGGCCAGGCGTTCATCGTCGACAACACACGGGTCATGCATGCGCGCAAGGCGTTTTCCGGCACAGGCAAGCGCTGGCTGCAGGGATGCTACGCCGACAAGGACGGCCTGTTGTCGACGCTGGCGGCGATCGAGCACGGCTTCAAGGAGGCCGCGGAATGAGCGGCCAGGATCTGAACGCGGGCAATATCGTCGAATTCATCGCCGACATTTTCGAGCGCCGGGGTGCGGAATCCTATCTCGGCGAGCCGGTGACAATGTCCGAACACATGCTGCAGGGCGCCTGGCTGGCGGAGCAGGATGGAGCGCCCGAGGTGCTGGTGGCCGCCGCCCTGCTGCACGACATCGGCCACTACACCAGCGAGTTCGGCGCCTATTCACCCGACGATGTCGAGGACAAGCATCATGACGAGGCCGGCGGCGAGGTGCTGGCGCCGTTCTTCCCGCCTGTCGTCGTCGAGTGCGTGAGGCTGCACGTCGCGGCCAAGCGTTATCTCTGCGCCACCGACCCGACCTATTTCTCCAAGCTGTCGCCGGCTTCGGTGCATACGCTGTCTCTGCAGGGCGGACCGATGAGTGCCGAGGAGGTGGCCGAGTTCCGCAGCAACCCGTTCCATGAGGAAGCGGTGAGGGTTCGCATCTGGGACGAGGGCGGCAAGATCGCCAATATGAAGACGCGGGCGTTTCGCGACTATGTGCCTTTGCTGCAGCGCGTCGTGGAAAAGTTCGCGTCCCAAGGGGCGACATAAGGACGAAGCCCGACTCAACCGGGCTTCCGTCCCACTCCACCTCTTTGCTTCAGCCCTTGTGGTGGACTTCCTGCAACCCGTAGACCGGCGTCGGCACACCGACTTGCCTGGCTTTCAGCTGCAGCGACAGGAACTGCGAATAGTGCCGTGACTGGTGCAGATTGCCGCCGTGGAACCACAGCGCCTCTTGCTGGGTCGGCTTCCACATGTTGCGCAGTTCGCCTTCCCACGGGCCGGGGTCCTTGGTGGTGTTCGAACCGAGGCCCCAGCATTTGCCGACCCTGTCGGCGGTTTCACGCGAGATCAGGTCGGCCGCCCAGCCGTTCATCGAACCATAGCCGGTCGCGTACACGATGAGATCGGCGGGCAGTTCCGTGCCATCGCCAAGCAGCACCGAATGCTCCTTGATCTCCTTCACGTCGACACCGCTCTTCAGCTTGATCGACCCGTCGATGATCAACTGCGAGGCGCCGACGTCTATATAGTAGCCGGAGCCGCGCCTGAGGTACTTCATGAACAGGCCAGACTCGTCATCGCCCCAGTCGAGCATGAAGCCGGCCTTGTCGAGCCCCTCGTAAAAGGCCGCGTCGCGTTTCTTCATCTCGGCATAGGCCGGGATCTGGAATTCATGCAGGATCTTGTAGGGCAGGGAGGCGAAGATCAGGTCGGCTTTGGCGGTGGTGATGCCGTTTTGCACCGCTTGTTCCGAATAGAGGGAACCCAGCCCGATTTCCATCAGCGTGTCGGACCTGGAGATATGGGTGCTCGAGCGCTGCACCATGGTCACGTCAGCGCCCGCTTCCCAAAGTGCCGCTGATATGTCGTGGGCGGAATTGTTCGAACCGATAACCACCGCCTTCTTGCCGGCATAGGCATCGGCACCGGGATGTTGCGAGGAGTGGTGCTGGTCGCCCTTGAAATTTTCCATACCCTTGAATTTGGGCAGGTTTGCTTTGCCGGCCTGCCCGGTGGCCAGCACCAACTGCTTCGGTTTCAAGGTGATGTCCTTGCCGTCGCGGTGCACCACGACAGTCCATTCCTTTTCCTTGTCGTCGTAGGACGCACTCTTGGCCTCTGTCGACGACCAGTAATTCAGCTCCATCACCTTGGTGTACATTTCCAGCCAGTCGCCGATCTTGTCCTTGGGCGAGAACACCGGCCAGTTTCTGGGGAAATCGATATAGGGCAGATGGTCGTACCAGACCGGATCGTGCAGGCAGAGCGACTTGTAGCGCTTGCGCCAGCTGTCGCCGGCGCGTTCGTTCTTCTCGATGATGATGGTCGGCACGCCGAGCTGCCGCAGGCGCGCACCAAGCGCGATGCCGCCCTGGCCGCCGCCGATGATCACCGTGTAGGGCTGTGTCTTGAAGCCGAGTTCCGCCGCTTCCTTCTCGCGTTCTTCCTTCCAGGTTGGGCGGTTCTTGCCGGAGCCATGCTTGGCGCCCATCGGCCGCGCGAAACCCGCCGGCTCCTCATGGCCTTTCAGTTCGACCATGGTGGTCAGCAGCGTCCAGATCTTGCCGTCCTTCAGCCTGATATGGCCAAAACCGCGCGCAACCTCGGTCTCGAAGCTGATCCAGCCGTCGATCACTCCACCGCTCTCGGTCGCATCCTCGCCCTCGGCGAGGGCGAAGTGCGAGGGTTTCGTCCTCGACAACTGGCTATTCAGCATGTCGCGGACCTGGTCACGGCCTTCCATGGTCTTGATGTTCCAGGTGAAGGTGACGAGGTCGCGCCAATAGCAGTCTTCCTGGAAACAGCCGACCGCCTTGTCTATGTCGCCGGCGGCAAGAGCGCCACCGAACGCATCAAGCAGGTCGGAAAGCTTTTTGTTGGGGGCTTTGTCGAGCATGAATTTCCTCCGGATTCGAAACGCTTCTTGGTCGAGCTATTGTGGCCGGGTGGGGCGGTCCAACATGGACAAAGTATCCCGTCAAAAGCTTCGCTGCGTCACGCCCTCCAATAGTTTGGCATGTTTTCAATGGTTTACCGAAACCCGACCGGGTATTTGTCTCGTGACGACTGATCACGCCGTCCGACCGTAAGCCCGCCGCTCATTCGCGTTCATGCCATTCACATTCGCCGTTGACAGCGGCGTGGAACCAATCCTATTGTCCGCCACCATGAAAAAGGCACTCATTCTCGTAGGAAGGCGCGTGGGCAAGGCGGTGTAACCGCCGGGCGAAAACCTCCCATGCGCAACACACAGGCTCCCTCGGGGGCCTTTTTTATTGCCTGAAACACGACTAAACGACCAGCAAACGCCAGATGGCGGACAGTACGGGACCAGACCGATGAGCAATGGACAGAACGGGCGACGTGAAATGACGGGCGCCGAAATGGTGGTGCAGGCGCTGAAGGACAATGGCGTCAAGCATGTCTTCGGTTATCCCGGCGGCGCGGTCCTTCCGATCTACGACGAGATTTTCCAGCAGGACGAGGTCGAGCACATTCTGGTCAGGCACGAACAGGGTGCCGGCCACGCCGCCGAGGGCTATGCCCGTTCGACCGGAAAGGCCGGCGTGATGCTGGTGACCTCCGGGCCCGGCGCCACCAATGCGGTGACGCCGCTGCAGGACGCGCTGATGGATTCGATTCCGCTGGTCTGCCTGACGGGGCAGGTGCCGACCTCCTTGATCGGCTCCGATGCGTTCCAGGAGTGCGACACGGTCGGCATCACGCGCCCCTGCACCAAGCACAACTGGCTGGTGAAGGACGTCAATGACCTCGCCGCGACCATCCACGAGGCCTTCCATGTCGCCACGACCGGCCGTCCCGGTCCTGTGGTGGTCGACATTCCGAAGGACGTGCAGTTCGCCAAGGGGTTTTATGTCCCGCCGCAGATCGCGCCGCGCACCAGCTACCAGCCGAAGGTCCAGGGTGACCTGGAGAAGATCAAGGCGGCGGTCGAACTGATGGCCGGTGCCAAGAAGCCGATCATCTATTCGGGCGGCGGTGTCGTCAATTCCGGCCCGGAAGCGAGCCACCTGCTGCGCGAACTGGTCGACCTCACCGGCTTCCCGATCACCTCGACGCTGATGGGGCTCGGCGCCTATCCGGCATCGGGCAAGAACTGGGTCGGCATGCTGGGCATGCACGGCACCTACGAGGCCAATATGGCCATGCACGACTGCGACGTGATGGTCTGTATCGGCGCCCGTTTCGACGACCGCATCACCGGGCGGCTCAACGCGTTTTCGCCGAACTCGAAAAAGATCCACATCGACATCGATCCGTCGTCAATCAACAAGAACGTTCATGCCGATGTTCCTGTTATCGGCGATGTCGGCCGCGTGCTGGAGGACATGGTGCGGCTGTGGCGGGCGACCGCCAAGACCGACAAGAAGGCGCTTTATCCCTGGTGGGAGCAGATCGCCAAATGGCGCGGGCGCGACTCGCTGGCGTTCAAGATGAACCACGACGTGATCATGCCGCAATACGCCATCCAGCGGCTCTACGAACTGACCAAGGACAGGGACACCTACATCACCACCGAGGTCGGCCAGCATCAGATGTGGGCGGCGCAGCACTATCATTTCGAGAAGCCGAACCGCTGGATGACGTCCGGCGGACTGGGCACGATGGGTTACGGCCTGCCTGCCGCACTCGGCGTGCAGATCGCGCATCCCGACGCGCTGGTGATCGACATCGCCGGCGACGCCTCGGTGCAGATGACGATGCAGGAGATGAGTGCGGCGGTGCAGTATGACGCGCCGATCAAGATCTTCATCCTCAACAACCAATATATGGGCATGGTGCGCCAGTGGCAGCAGCTGCTGCACGGCAACCGGCTGTCGCATTCCTATACCGAGGCGATGCCGGACTTCGTCAAGCTGGCCGAAGCCTATGGCGGCCACGGCATCCGCTGCGAGAAGCCGGACGAGCTGGATGACGCCATCAAGGAAATGATTTCGGTCAGGAAGCCGGTGCTGTTCGACTGCCGCGTGGCGAACCTCGCCAATTGCTTCCCGATGATCCCCTCGGGCAAAGCTCATAACGAGATGCTGCTGCCGGACGAGGCGACCGACGAGGCCGTGGCCAACGCCATCGATGCCAAGGGCAGGGAACTGGTGTAGACGACGAGCCAGGGCAGGGCTTGTCGAAAGAGGCCGTGCGCAAACAAATAATTAGATCAAGAATTTGAGATCCAGGTCATGAACGCACAGCACCTTCAACCCACCGGTTCCGCCTACTTCATCGCCAAGGAGACGGAGCGGCCGGAAAACCACACGCTTTCCGTGCTGGTCGACAATGAACCAGGCGTTCTTGCCCGGGTCATCGGCCTGTTTTCCGGGCGCGGCTACAACATCGAGAGCCTGACCGTCTCCGAGACCGAGCATGAGAAGCATCTGTCGCGCATCACCATCGTGACGCGCGGCACGCCGCATGTGCTGGAGCAGATCAAGCACCAGCTCGAGCGCATCGTGCCGGTCCACCGCGTGGTCGATCTCACCGTGCGGTCGCACGAATTCGGCCAGGAGCGGCCGCTGGAGCGGGAACTGGCGCTGGTCAAGGTTGCCGGCACCGGCGAGGCCCGCGTCGAGGCTCTGCGGCTGGCCGACGCCTTCCGCGCCAGCGTCATCGACGCCAACACCGAGCATTTCATCTTTGAGATCACCGGCAAAGGCTCCAAGCTCGACCAGTTCATCGCCATCATGAAGCCGCTCGGCCTGGTCGAAATCTGCCGCACCGGCGTGGCGGCGATGAATCGCGGCCCGCAAGGCATGTAGGGCGCGCGGTAGCCGGAAACGCCTTTGCTGAAAAGCATGGCTTGCCACCGCCCGGCGGCTGGCCTTTGCGAGGCAGCCGACAAGAGTAAACATTGCAGACCTTGTGATCCCGATGTCCCTCGACGCATTCCTCGCTCTGCTGGTCTACGCCTTCGTGACCTCGATCACGCCGGGGCCGAACAATCTCATGTTGCTGGCTTCGGGCGTGAATTTCGGCCTGGTCAGGAGCGTGCCGCATATGCTTGGCATCAGCATCGGCTTTCTTGTCCTGCTGCTTGCCGTGGGCCTTGGTCTTGGCGCGCTGCTGACGGCGTTTCCCGCACTGCACACCGCGCTGAAGATCGCGGGCGCCGTCTATCTGCTCTACCTTGCCTGGAAGATTGCCATGTCGCGTTCGCTCAGCGGCAAGGGAGAGGCAAAGGGGCAGCCGATGCGTTTCATCGATGCGGCGGCGTTCCAGTGGGTCAATCCCAAGGCCTGGGTGATGGCGATCACCGCCATGGCCGTCTACAGCAATCCGGAGCACCCATTCCTGTCTGTGGTGCTGATCTCTGTAGCCTTCACCATCGTCAATCTGCCGAGCGTCTCGGTGTGGGCAGGCTTCGGTACGGCGTTGCGCGGTTTCCTGTCGGATCCGGCGCGGCTGAAATGGTTCAACATCGCCATGGGCGTGCTGCTGGCGGCGACGCTGTGGCTGATGCTGCGGTAGCACAATCCGGGGGTCGATAGACCCTGATCCGCGGATGCGGCAGCCTGCACAGCGATTGTGCAGTGCACATTAAATCTTCGTAATGCCGTGTTTTGGCCCTTTTCCGCCCAACGCGTGTCCTATCTATTCAGCGAAATTGCGGCAGGGTGCCGTGAAATGAGCTAGAATACGACCACCTGGCTATGGCGTGTCGGACGGAGCGGACCCTTGACGATGCGTGGAAAAGTCATTCTTTCATTGCTGGCAGCCGCCTGTGCAGGCGCGGCCTGGCTCTATGTGTCTCCCGATACGCTGGGCAAGGTCGAGCAGTTCATCGGCGCAAAGCAGGCCGCGGTAGCGGACAAGGCGGCAACCGGCACGCAGACAGCCGACAAGACAGCAGCCGACAAGACAGCAGCAGACAAGGGGGCAACGGACAAACAGGCGGCCGGCGGCAATGGCGCCCGCTCGGCCTCGATCGTTTCTGCGACCGCGACGACGGCTGATTTCCCGATCCGGCGTTATGCCATCGGCTTCGTCTCCTCTCCCGCCGTGGTCAACATAAACGCGCGCGTCTCCAGCCAGATCGTGTCGATCGAGGTCAAGGACGGGCAGATGGTGAAGGCCGGCGACGTCCTGTTTTCGCTCGACGACCGGGCGCTGAAGGCGCAGCTTGCCAAGGACCAGGCGACGCTCGCCAAGGACCAGGCCATGCTGACCAGCGCCACGGCCGATCTCTCGCGCGCCAAGGATCTCGTGGCCAAGCAGGCCGGCACGCAGCAGACCTATGACCAGGCGCTGGCGGCGCAGAAAGCGGCGACCGCAACCATCGATGCCGACAAGGCAACGATCGACGCCGATACCGTCCAACTGAGCTATGCCACGATCACGGCGCCGATCGCCGGCAGGCTGGGCGCGGTCAACGTCGCCGTCGGCGATCTCGTCACCGTCAGCAATGGCAACAGCAGCACGGCGACCCCGCTCGTCACCATCACCCAGATCGACCCGCTGCAAGTGAACTTCAATCTGCCGGAAAGCAATCTGGCACTGCTGCACAAGGCGCTCGCTGATCCGCAGCAAGGGGCGGTGACCCTGACCAAGGACGACGACCCGAAGCCGATCGGCAAGGGCACGCTCGACTTCGTCGATTCCAGCGTCGATACCGCGTCTGGCACGATCGCCACGCGGGCCAGCATTCCAAACGCCGATCTTTCACTGTGGCCCGGCCAGTATGTAAATGTCGTCCTGGAAGCCGGCATCATGCCGCACATGACATCCGTTCCGACCGTCGCGGTACAGCCCAGCCAGAAGGGACCGTTCGTCTATGTGGTCAAGCCGGACAACACGGTCGAGATGCGACCGGTGCAGGTGGCGCTGACCGTTGGCCAGAGCAGCGCCATCAGCGATGGTGTGAAAAGCGGCGAGAAGGTCGTTGTCGAAGGCCAGACGCGATTGAAGAATGGTGCCGCGGTGCATGAAGGCAAGGCGGCGGCCGGGTCCGGCGACCAGGCCTCAGCCAAGGTCGCGCAAGCCGGCAAGGCCGGCGAGGCGGCCCAATGATTTCCGAATTCTGCATCCGCAGGCCCGTCGCCACCCTTCTGATGTCGTTCGCCCTCATTCTGGGCGGACTGTTTGCCTACAAGTTCCTGCCTGTGGCGGCGCTGCCCAGCGCCGAATTCCCGGTGGTCAACGTCTCGGCCCAATTGCCCGGCGCCTCACCGGAAACCATGGCGACATCGGTGGCGACGCCGCTGATCAAGCAGTTCGCGACCATCGCCGGCATCGATTCCATTTCGACCACGAACTCGCTCGGCCAGACCTCGATCGCCATCCAGTTCGTGCTCAACCGCAACATCGACGCGGCCGCGGCGGACGTTCAGGCGGCGATCGCGCGCACGCAGAAATCATTGCCGCCGCAGATGACCTCGCCGCCGAGCTATCGCAAGGTCAATCCAGCCGACGCGCCGATCCTCTTGATGTCGCTGGTCAGCGACACGGTTCCGCTGACCGATCTCGACGCTTTCGCGGAAAACGTCATCTCACCATCGCTGTCGACCATCGACGGGGTGGCGCAGGTCTCGATCTTCGGCCAGCAGAAATATGCCGTGCGCATCCAGATCGATCCGATCGCGCTCGCCGCGCGCGGCATCTCGATCGACCAGCTGCAGGCGGCGATCTCGTCGGCCAACAGCAACACGCCGCTCGGCGTGCTGCAGAACAACAAGCAGCAGCTCACCATCACCGCAAACACGCAGCTGACCAACGCAGCGGGATTTTCCAACCTCATCATCGCCACCAAGAACGGTCACCCGGTGCGGCTGGGGGAGGTGACGCGCGTCGTCGATTCGGTGCAGACCACGACGACGGCAAGCTGGTACGATGGTACCCGCGCGATCATCATGGCGGTGCAGCGCCAGCCCGACGCCAACACGGTCGACGTCGTCGACAGAGTCAAGGCTATGTTGCCGTCCTTCCAGGACCAGCTGCCGGCCGCCGCCAACATCAAATTGCTCAATGACCGTTCGACCTCGATCCGCCAGGCCGTCAACGACGTCCAGTTCACACTGCTGTTGACCATCGCGCTGGTGGTCATGGTGATCTTCGTGTTCCTGCGCCGGGTGACGGCCACCATCATCCCGGCCGTGGCGGTGCCGATCTCGCTGATCGCCACGCTCGGCGCGATGTTCCTGTTCGGCTTTTCCATCGACAACATATCGCTGATGGGCCTGACGCTCGCCGTCGGCCTTGTCGTCGACGATGCCATCGTGATGCTGGAAAATATCTTCCGCCACATGGAAGAGGATGGGCTGTCGGCCTTCGACGCGTCGCTGAAGGGCGCGCGCGAAATCGGCTTCACCATCATCTCGATCTCGATCTCGCTGGTGGCGGTGTTCATTCCCGTGCTTCTCATGGGCGGCGTGATCGGGCGCATCTTCAACGAGTTCGCCGTCGTGGTGACGGTCGCCATCCTGGCGTCGATGTTCGTGTCGCTGACGCTGACGCCGATGCTGTGTTCGCGGTTGCTGTCGGTGACCAAGGCCGATCGCGAGGCGCACAGCGCTGGCCACAGGCGCGATCTCGTCACACGCAGCTACGACTGGCTCTTGAGCTTCTGCCTGCGGCACACCTTCCTGGTATTCCTCATCTTCATCGGCACCGCGGCGGCGTCGGTATGGCTGGTCCAGATCTCGCCGAAAGGCTTCTTCCCGCAGGAGGACATCGGCCAGATATCGGTGACGACCATCGCGCGCCAGGACATCTCGTTCGATGCCATGGCCAAGCTGCAAGGGCAGGTGGCCAGCGTCTTCTCGCATTCGCCCTATGTCGACCATGTGGCGTGGTCGGCCGGCAGCGGCAACAATGCGCTCAACCAGGGGCAGCTTTTCGTCCAGCTCAAGGGCAAGGACCAGCGGCCGAACATTGAAAAGGTGCTTTCGGATCTGCGCAAGCAGCTGGCCGGCGTGGCAGGTATCGAGACCTACATGCAGCCGGTGCAGAACCTGAGGCTCGGTTCGCGCTCGTCGGCCAGCGCTTATCAGCTTGTGGTTCAGGGCCTCGATACCGGCCAGACCGATATCTGGGCGCAGAAACTGAATGACGCGATGGCGGCCGACCACACGACCTTCACCGACGTAACCAGCGACCTGCAGAACAATGCGCTGCAGGCGTCCCTGGTGGTGGATCGCGACAAGGCCGCCCAGCTCGGCATCGATACCGACACCCTGCGCTCCGCCCTCTATGGCGGGTTCGGCACCGACCAGGTTTCGACGATCTTCGGCTCGGCCGACAGCTACGAAGTCATCACCGAGCTCGATCCCAAGATCGAATGGTCGCCCGAGCGCATGCTCGCCATCCAGATGAGGACGGCCAGCGGCTCTCTGGTGCCGCTTGGCGCCTTCGCCCGGGTGGACCGCACGGCCGGTGCGTTGACGGTCAACCAGCTCGGCCAGCTTCCGGCCGTGACGATTTCCTACAACCTGCCGCAAGGCGTGGCGCTCGGCGACAGCGTGACGCGCATCAACGCGCTCAAAGAGCAGATCGGGATGCCGACGGCGATCTCGACCACCTTTGCCGGAACGGCCAAGACCTTCCAGGATTCACTTGCCAACCAAGGCCTGCTGATCGGCGGCGCGATCCTGACCATCTACATCGTGCTCGGCATTCTGTACGAAAGCTTCATCCACCCGCTCACCATTCTCACCGGCCTGCCATCAGCGGTGCTGGGAGCGCTCGTTGCGTTGCGCTTCGCCGGCATGGACCTATCTGTCATCGCGGTGATCGGCATCCTGATGCTGATCGGCATCGTCAAGAAGAACGGCATCATGATGGTCGACGTGGCGCTGGAGCTTCGACGTGAAGGCATGTCAGCCAGGGATTCCATCCACAAGGCCTGTCTTATGCGTTTCAGGCCGATCATGATGACGACGCTGGCAGCACTTATGGGCACGTTCCCGATCGCGCTTGGCACCGGCGCCAGCGCCGAATTGCGCCAGCCGCTGGGCGTTGCGGTTGTCGGCGGCCTGCTTGCTTCGCAGGCGCTGACGCTGTTCGTGACACCCGTGATCTACGTCTACATGGAGAATTTCTCGGGCTGGCTGCTCGGGCTCATGCCGAAGCGCAAGGCCGAGTTGCGCCTGGTCGAATCAGGGGATCAGCCCTCGCTGTTCGACGCCGACGACGAGACGCAAGGCGAGCCGCAAAAGGCGGCCGCGGAATAAAGAGTTCGCTCCGTACCCGCTGGCCCAAGCCGTCTTGCTTGCGGCCGGCGGACCGGAGCCGTAATTTGTCGCCATGTCCCATGATCATGACCACGACAACGAACTCGATCCGTTTGCTGCCCGGGTTCGGGCGCTGGAAACCATCCTGACCCGCAAGGGTCTGATCGGCCCCGCCGCGATCGACGTCATCGTCGACACCTACGAGACCAAGATCGGTCCGCGCAACGGCGCCAGGGTGGTGGCCAGGGCCTGGACCGACCCTGAGTTCGCCGCCTGGCTGAAAAGCGACGCAACCGCGGCGATCGCATCGCTCTCCTACACCGGGCGGCAAGGCGAACACATGCAGGCTGTCTTCAATACGGAGGACACCCACAACCTCGTCGTCTGCACGCTGTGCTCCTGCTATCCCTGGTCGGTGCTCGGCCTGCCGCCGGTCTGGTACAAGGCGCCGCCCTATCGGTCGCGCGCGGTGATCGATCCGCGCGGCGTGCTCGAGGAATTCGGGCTGACGTTGCCATCCGCAACAAAGATACGCGTCTGGGATTCGACCGCGGAGCTGCGCTATCTCGTGGTGCCGATGCGGCCGGACGGCACCGAAGGCTGGAGCGAGAAACAGCTCGCCGAGCTGGTGAGCCGGGATGCGATGATCGGCACGGCGCAGGCGAGGGAGCCCGCATGAACGGGCCGCAGGATCTCGGCGGACAAATGGGGTTCGGGCCGGTGGCGCCCGAAAAGGATGAGCCGTATTTCCATGCCGATTGGGAAAGGCGGGCGCTCGGCGTGACGCTCTGCGCCGGCGCCATGGGCGCGTGGAACATCGACGAGAGCCGGCACGCGCGGGAATCGCTGCACCCGGCCGATTATTATGCTTCAAGCTACTATCAGATCTGGATCAAGGCGCTGGAGACCCTGCTCAAGCGACACGGGTTCATCAGTGACCGCGACCTCAGGGCGGGCGAGGCGCTCGATGCGGCGGCAACCCCGAAAAAGGTGCTGAAGGCAGCCGATGTGCCTGCCGTGCTGGCCAAGGGCGGGCCTTGCAACCGCGCGGTCGCGGTAGCGCCGCGCTTCAAGGCCGGCGATGTCGTGCGGACGAAGAATTTCAATCCGGCCGGCCACACCAGGCTGCCGCGCTATGCGCGTGACAAACAGGGCTTCGTGGAGGCGGTGCATGACGGCTTCGTCTTCCCCGACACCAACGCGCATGGGCAGGGCGAGAATCCGCAATGGGTCTATACGGTGGTTTTCGAAGGTGGGGAGATCTGGGGCGAGGGCGCCGACCCGACCCTGACTGTCTCCATCGACGCCTGGGAGAGCTATCTTGAGCCGGCCTGAGGCGACCATGCCGGCCAACGATCTGCCCGCCGGTTTCGACGCGCCCGTTTTCGCCGAACCCTGGCAGGCCGAGGCCTTCGCCATGACGGTGGCGCTGCACGACAAGGGCCTGTTTTCGTGGGGCGAGTGGGCACAGGCGCTGTCGGCCGAGGTGAAGAAGCCGGGCGCGGCGGCGGACGGCCATGACTATTACGAGCATTGGCTGGCGGCGCTGGAAAGCCTGCTTGCGTCCAAGGGACTGGCCGCCAAGCCCGATGTCGATGCGATGGCGGCAGCCTGGGAACGCGCCGCGCATGCCACACCGCATGGCAAGCCGATCCTGCTGGAGAACGATCCGCACGCTTCCAGGTGATCACGCGGAGCGTGTTCCCTTTACGTTCTCAATTGTGGCTGATAGGCTGGCCATGGGGAGCTCGCCGCCGATAATAGCGATGGTGTGGCGGCTATCTTGTCTTGCCTCGCGAATCCGGTCACACGATCCGATGGAATTTTCACCGCAACAGGATGAGGCGCTGCAAGCGGTCGCCCGCTGGCTCAAGGCCGGCCAGCCGCAGCTGTTCCGGCTGTTCGGCTACGCCGGCACCGGCAAGACGACGCTGGCGCGCTATTTTGCCGAACATGTCGACGGACAGGTGCAGTTCGCCGCCTTCACCGGCAAGGCCGCGCAGGTGCTGCGTTCCAAGGGAGCGGTCAACGCCCGCACCATCCATTCGCTGATCTACAGGCCCAAGGGCGAGGAGTCGGTCGAGGACGAAGTCACTGGCAAGACCTCGATGTCACCGACCTTTTCGCTCAACCGGCAAAGTCCGATCTCGCGCGCCAAGCTGGTCATCATCGACGAGTGCTCGATGGTCGATGAGCAGCTTGGCCGTGACCTGATGAGTTTCGGCACGCCTATCCTGGTGCTGGGTGACCCGGGCCAGTTGCCGCCGATCTCGGGCGGCGGCTTCTTCACCGATCACGAGCCGGACTTCCTGCTCACCGAAATCCACCGGCAGGCGCGCGACAATCCGATCCTGCGGCTGGCGCTCGACGTGCGCGAGGGGCGCGAATTCATGCGCGGCGACTATGGCACGGCGCAGGTGATCGGCAAGGAAGACGTCAACCAGGAACTGGTGCTGAAGGCCGACCAGGTGCTGGTCGGCACCAACCGGACGCGCCGCCGCTACAACCAGCGTCTGCGTGAACTCAAGGGGTTCAACGCCGATTATCCGCAGGCTGGCGACAAGCTGGTGTGCCTGCGCAACGATCCCGCCAAGGGGCTGCTCAACGGGTCGCTTTGGAAAGTGATGACTTCATCGCGCGAGACGGTGAAGCCCGGCATCAATCTTCTGGTGTCGCCGGAAGAGGACGATCCGGACCGCGGCGTCGCCAAGATCAAGCTGCTCAAGGCGGCGTTCGAGGATCCGGACGCCGACATCCCCTGGCAGCAGAAGAAGCGCTTCGACGATTTCGACTATGGTTATGCGCTGACGGTGCACAAGGCGCAGGGCTCGCAGTGGAACGAGATCGTGCTGTTCGACGAAAGCTGGGCCTTCAAGGAAACGCGCCAGCGCTGGCTTTATACGGCGATTACACGGGCCGCCGAACGGCTGACCATTGTCAGGTAGAGGGGGTTGGCGGGTAGCCGGGAGAACCGTTTCATCCTCTTTCTGGAGCGGCGGTCGCCGCCTCACTCGTCGGCCGCGCCCCGAGCCACTCCCAGGCAGCGGCTTCGTCCTCGAGCTCGAAGTGCTTGAATTCGACGGGCGATGAAGCAGGCAAGGCGTGTCGTGCGTTCGGCGTCCAGTCAGGGGCGCCGATCGCAGCGCAACGGCCAATATGTTCCAATGCGTGGACGGCACCCTTCTTGATGGTCTCATCGGAGATATCGGCCCAATCGACGCCCTCGTGATCGACTATGCGCACGGCCACGTCGATCCGCGGATGGAGCAAATAGGCCGCCTCCAGCAGGCCGAACAGGTTCTCGGCATCGGCGGCCGAGACATGGCCGACCACATCGATGGCAAAGAGGTCGTCGCGGCTGGTCTCGATGCGGCGGATCGCCGGCACGGATTGGAGGAAATTCAAGGTGGTGCCTCCGTTTCGTGGAGTATTTGGTCTTCTGGAACACCGGAAAGGCCCTATCTGTTCCCGTCAAAGACGCTATAGATGCGCCGTCTCAATGCGCCGTGCCGGAACGAATGAGCGTGGCGCGCCTCGATCGCCTGTTTCACGGACGCCAAACCATGCCCGCCAAGCTTTCTGTCAACCTCAACGCCATCGCCATGCTGCGCAACCGGCGCGACCTGCCATGGCCTGATATGATCGGGCTTGGCCGCATCGCGCTTGCGGCTGGAGCCCATGGGCTGACCGTCCATCCGCGTCCCGACGAGCGTCACACGCGGCGTTCCGACCTGCCCAAGATCAGGGCACTGATCGACGATGAGCTCCCCAAGGCGGAATTCAACATCGAGGGCCATCCAACCGAGGATTTCCTGGCGCTTGTGGAAATGCACCAACCCGAGCAGGTGACGCTGGTTCCCGACGATCCGGCGCAGGCAACCTCCGACCATGGCTGGAACTTCGTCGCCGACGCCGCGTTCCTGTCACCGATCGTCAAGCGTCTGAAGAAGGGCGGTTTCAGGGTGTCGCTGTTTTCCGATGCCGATCCCGCCGGCATTGCGGCCGCGCGTGATACGGGTGCCGACCGGATCGAACTCTATACCGGTCCCTATGGCAGTTACCATTCCGATTCCGCAAAGGCGGCCAAGGAGCTGGAAAGATTGGGGAAAACAGCCGACACGGCATTTGCCGCCGGCCTTCAGGTCAATGCCGGGCACGACCTGACGGTAGGCAATCTGCCTGACCTTGTCCGACGCATACCGGCATTGGCCGAAGTGTCGATAGGACATGGGTTGACAGCCGACGCGTTGGAGTATGGCATGGCCGGTACGGTGGGTCGGTTCCTGAAGGCCTGCGGGTGGTAGGGGTAGCTTCGCTTTGCGGATATTGGCGGCCATGGCGTGCAATTGATATCGTATCGCAGCATGCATGAAGCGCCCCGAGCTTGTCAGGGAGTGGTCGATGGACCTTGCCAATCGCGGTAGCGAGGCTGAACCCGTCGAGCAATCGAGTCATTCCGGGGTTGAGCAGCACAGCACCAAGGTTCTGATGCTGGGCGCGCTCGGCGTCGTCTATGGCGATATCGGCACGAGCCCGATTTACGCCTTCCGCGAGGCGCTCCATGCTTCGCCAGGCATCGATACACGGGTTCACGTGCTTGGCGTGCTGTCGCTGATCGTCTGGGCGCTGACGATCATCGTGACCATAAAATATGTCGCCTTCGTGCTTCGTGCCGATAACAAGGGCGAAGGCGGCACGCTCTCGCTGATGTCCTTGGCGCGCAGCGCCTATCCCAAAGGCGCGCGACTGATCCTCGCTATCGGCCTTTGCGGGGCGGCGCTGTTCTTCGGTGATTCGATCATAACGCCAGCCATCTCGGTGCTGTCCGCGGTCGAAGGCCTCGAAGTGGTGACTCCGACATTAGATGCCTATGTCGTGCCGATCACGCTTCTCATCCTGGCCGTCCTGTTCTCCGTGCAACGCTTCGGCACCGGAAAGGTGGCGGCGGTGTTCGGGCCGGTGACGGCGTTGTGGTTCCTGGCCATCGGTGTTGCGGGGCTCTATCACCTGATGGATGATCCATCGATCCTCCTGGCCATCAATCCCTATTACGCGGTTGCTTATCTCGTCAGCACACCCACAGCTGCCTTCGTCACTGTCGGCGCGGTGTTCCTGGCGGTGACCGGGGCCGAGGCGCTCTATGTCGATCTTGGCCATTTTGGTCGCAAGCCGATCGTGCTGGCATGGTTTTCCGTGGTGTTCCCCTGCCTGCTGCTCAACTATTTCGGGCAGGGCGCGTTTGTGCTCGCCAATAACGGTAAACCGACCAATCCATTCTTCCAGATGCTGCCTGACTGGGCACTGATGCCGATGGTGGGGCTGGCCACGGCCGCGACGGTCATTGCCAGTCAGGCGGTCATTTCGGGTGCCTTTTCGCTGACCCGCCAGGCGGTGCAGCTCAACCTTCTGCCACGCATCGAGGTGCAGCATACCTCCGAAATGCAGCTTGGGCAGATTTATATGCCCCGCGTCAACCTGCTCATCGCGTTGGGGGTGATGCTGCTGGTGGTCGGCTTCGGCAGTTCGAGCTCGCTGGCCTCCGCCTATGGCATCTCGGTGACCGGCGAAATGCTGATGACGACGATCCTGCTGTTCGTGGTGATGCGCAAGATGTGGAAATGGAAGCTGGCGCTCGCTTTGGCGCTGACCTTGCTGTTCGGCGTCATCGACAGCGGCTTCTTACTGGCCAATGTCGTCAAGATCCTCGAAGGCGGCTGGGTTTCGATCACCGTTGCCTGCCTCATGGGGCTGATCATGTGGACGTGGATACGCGGCAGCCGTTATCTCTTCGACAAGACGCGTCGCAACGAGATCCCACTCGATTTCCTCGCCGGCAATCTGTTGAAAAAGAAGCCGCATCTGGTGTCCGGCACGGCCGTATTCCTGACCAGCGATCCGCTCAGCGCGCCGACCGCGCTGATGCACAGCCTGAAGCACTACAAGGTGCTGCACGAGCAGAATGTCATCCTTTCGGTGG